>CAMAWJ010000020.1 GCA_945861955.1 Bifidobacterium breve | reverse complement strand
CGCTACTTCCCTGGCACCGTCTCGCGTGTCGGTGGGCTCGAGTTGCGCGACATCGCCGACGAGATTCGCGAGCGCTACGAACTCGACGTCGAATCGGCTCTGCCCGACGACCTCCTTGAGGCTGGTGGCGAGTATCAATTCCGCATCGGTGGCGAGCGCCACGCCTGGAGTCCCGATTCGATCGTGGCCCTGCAACGCGCCGTTCGTGACGAGTCGTACGAGACGTACCGCGCCTTCGCCGAGCAGATCGACGCTGGCACAGATCGCGCCATCGCCCTCCGCGACCTCTTCGAGATCGTGCCAGCGGGGCCACCCGTGCCACTCGATGAGGTCGAACCTTCGAGCGAAATCGTTCGTCGTTTTGCAACCGGTGCGATGAGCCTCGGCTCGATTTCACGCGAGGCACACGAGACGCTTGCAATCGCCATGAACCGTCTCGGTGGCAGATCCAACACGGGTGAGGGCGGCGAGGATGCGGTGCGCTCCACCCCCGACGCCAACGGCGATCTGCGACGGTCCGCGATCAAGCAGGTCGCGTCGGGTCGCTTTGGTGTGACGACGCCGTACCTCGTCGATTCCGACCAGGTCCAGATCAAGATGGCCCAAGGTGCGAAGCCCGGCGAGGGCGGTCAGTTGCCCGGTCACAAGGTCGACGACTACATCGCAAAGGTTCGCCACTCGACGCCCGGCGTGGGCTTGATTAGCCCGCCCCCGCACCACGACATCTACTCGATCGAGGACCTAGCCCAACTGATCCACGACCTCAAATGCGTCAACCCGCAGGCCGACATCTCGGTCAAGCTGGTCGCCGAGGCAGGCGTCGGCACCGTTGCCGCTGGCGTCTCGAAGGCGAAGGCCGAGCACATCGTCATCTCGGGCCACGACGGCGGCACGGGCGCCTCGCCGCTCTCGTCGCTGAAATACGCAGGCCTGCCATGGGAGATGGGGCTCGCCGAAGCGCACGAGGTCCTCGTAATGAACGACCTGCGCGCACAGGTGACGCTGCAGGTCGATGGTGGTCTCCGCACAGGTCGCGACGTGATGGTGGGTGCGTTGCTCGGGGCCGAAGAATTCGGCTTCTCGACCGCACCATTGATCGCTGCGGGCTGCATCATGATGCGTGTCTGCCATCTCAACACCTGCCCCGTCGGCATCGCGACGCAGGACCCCGTCTTGCGTGAGCGCTTCCGAGGCACGCCCGACGAAATCGTCCGCTACTTCCTCTTTGTCGCGGAGCACCTACGCGAACTGATGGCCGAGGTCGGCATCCGCACAGTCGACGAACTGATTGGTCGCCGCGATCTCTTGCGCGAGCGCACCGACCGACCAGCCTGGCTAGAGAGCCTTGACCTCTCGCCGATCATCGCGCACCCCCGCCTCCCGGGCGACCCTGCGCCGATTCGCAGCCGCGCACAGGACCACATGCTCGCGAGCAAGATCGATATTGGTGTGATCGCCGAAGCCGAACCCGCGCTTGCTAAGGGCAAGCCAGTCGTCATCGAACGCGAGGTCCGCAACATCGACCGCACGTTTGGAGCGATGCTGGCCGGCGAAATCGTGCGCCGCGTTGGCCCGGACGGGCTCCCAGCCGGCACGATTCAGCTGCGCCTGACCGGCCATGGCGGCCAGTCGTTCGGCGCCTTTGCCTTTAACGGCATGGAGATCTCGCTGACTGGCCCCGTCAACGACTACGTTGGCAAGGGGCTCTCGGGTGGCGTGCTCGCTGTCTGTGCGGCCCCCGATGCCGGCTACGACGTCGCCACCTCTTCGTACATCGGCAACGTCGCCCTCTACGGGGCGACCTCGGGATCGGCCTTCCTGCGCGGCCGTGCCGGCGAACGTTTCTGCGTCCGCAACTCCGGTGCGACGGCCGTCGTCGAGGGCGTCGGCGACCACGGCTGTGAGTACATGACAGGCGGCGTGGCCGTGATCCTCGGACCGACGGGCCGTAACTTTGCCGCCGGCATGTCGGGCGGCATTGCTTTCGTCCTCGATGACGACGGGCGCCTGCACGAGCGCATCAATCCAGCAAGCGTGTCGCTCGACCCGGTCGAGAGCGCCGAGGACCGCGAGCTGCTCAAGAGCCTGCTGGAGGAGCACGTTGCCCGCACCGACAGTCCCGTTGCGGCCGTGCTCCTCGCCGATTGGACGAACGCGCTAAAGCGCTTCATCAAGGTGATGCCAGACGATTACGCGCGCGTGCTCGCCGAGCGCGCCGCGAAGGACATAGAGGCGGCGATCGCTGGTGACTGACCCCCAAGGTTTTCTCAAGATTCAACGGCACGTTGCTCCGTATCGCCCCGTCGAAATGCGGCTGCAAGACTATGCCGCCGTCGCGCCGGAGGCGGACACCGAGCTCGTCCGTGAGCAGGCCCGCCGCTGTATGGACTGTGGCGTCCCCTTCTGCCACACGGGCTGCCCACTCGGCAACCTGATTCCTGAATGGAACGACCTCGTCGAGCGGGACCACTTCAAGGACGCGATCGATCGTCTGCACGCGACGAACAACTTCCCCGAATTTACCGGTGCGATCTGCCCCGCCCCCTGCGAGGAGGCGTGTGTCTTGGCACTCGAGGGGCAGCCAGTCACGATCAAGCAGGTCGAGATGTCGATCATCGATCGCGCCTTCGCTGAGGGCTGGGTGCTTCCCCAGCGGGCACCACGATCAACCGGCAAACGTATTGCCGTCGTTGGTTCGGGCCCTGCTGGCCTCGCCTGCGCCCAGCAGCTCGTCCGCGAAGGTCATAGCGTCACCGTCTTCGAGCGCGCCGACCAGCTTGGCGGGCTCCTGCGCTACGGCATTCCCGACTTCAAGTTAGAGAAGCAGCTGATCGATCGCCGCCTCGAGCAGCTCGAGGCCGAAGGAATTGAGTTTGCCACCGGCATCGACGTTGGTGGCGACCTTTCGTATGAAGAACTGCGCGACGGCGTTGACGCGATCGTGCTCGCGACGGGTGCACAGCGCCACAGCGACCTCGTGCTCCCAGGCCGCGAGCTTTCTGGCGTCGAGTTCGCAATGCCGTACCTGACACAGCAGAATCGTCGCGTCGCAGGCCTCCCGATCGAGGGGCCGGAGATTTCGGCCAAGGGTAAGCGCGTGGCGATCCTCGGCGGCGGTGACACCAGCTCTGACTGCCTCGGCAATGCGCTGCGCGAAGGCGCGATCGAGGTCCACGAGATCGCCCACGGTCCAACACCACCGAGCGAGCGCAACCCACAGAGGACCTGGCCCGAATGGCCCGTCGTGATGCGCACCTACGCGGCACACCAAGAGGGTGGCGTGCGCGAGTGGCAGTTCGTCACCGATCGGCTCGAAGGCGACCAGGGACAACTTCGACGACTCGTTGGCCATCGTGTGGAGTTCCCGGGCTATGCCGAGACAGGCGTCCGTAAGGCCGAGTCCGTTCCGGACGGCGAGGTCGTGCTCGAGGTCGACCTCGTGCTGCTCGCGATTGGCTTTTCGGGCACCGAAGCAGACGACGTCTACGTGCAATCGGGCGCAGCCGTTGGCGACCGCGGCACCGTCCACGTCGATGCCTCGTTCGAGACCGAGACTCCCGGTGTCTACGCCTGTGGCGATGCAGTTCGCGGTGCAGATCTCGTCGTAACGGCGATCGCCGACGGCCGCAAGTGTGCGGCCGCGGTACATGCTGCCGTCAGCGCCTAGCCTCGGAAAATCCATTTTGGGGCCAACCCCCGGATCGGGGTTGGTCGTGCCGCCGAGATCCCACGTTGTTGGCACGATTAGGTCACTGCACTCTTCCCGGAGGATCTTATGTCCAGCCCCGTTAAAGTCGTCGTCACTGGCGCAGCCGGCCAAATCGGCTACGCCCTGGTCTACCGCATCGCCAGCGGCCAGCTGCTCGGCCCCGACACGAAGGTCGAGCTGCGTCTGCTCGAGGTTCCGCAGGCCCGCGGTGCGCTTGACGGCGTCGCCATGGAGCTCGACGACTGCGCCTTCCCGGCCCTCGCCAACGTGGTCTGCACCGACGACCCCAACGTTGCCTTCGACGGTGCCAACATCGGGATGCTCGTCGGTGCCCGCCCCCGCACGAAGGGCATGGAGCGCGGCGATCTACTCGAGGCCAACGGCGCGATCTTTACCGTTCAGGGCAAGGCCATCAATGACCTCGCTGCCGACGACATCAAGATCCTCGTGGTGGGCAACCCGGCCAACACGAACGCGATGATCGCCATGAACTCCGCGCCGGACGTGCCGCGCGAGCGCTTCACCGCGATGATGCGCCTCGACCATAACCGCGCCAAGACGCAGGTCGCGCAGAAGACCGGCAAAACCGTCTCGGACGTCACGCAGATGACCATCTGGGGCAACCACTCGGCCACGCAGTATCCCGACGTCGTGCACGCCAAGGTCGGCAGCGCGAGCGCCTGGGACACGATCAACGACGAGCCATGGGTCGCCGATACGTTCATCCCAACCGTGCAGAAGCGTGGCGCGGCGATCATCGAGGCGCGCGGCGCCTCGTCCGCTGCGTCGGCCGCCAACGCCGCCATCGACCACGTCCACGACTGGGTGCTCGGCACGCCTGAGGGCGACTGGGTCTCGATGGGCGTTGCCGTCGATGGCCAGTACGGCATCGACAAGGGCATCATCTGCGGCATGCCCACCATCTGCAAGAACGGCAAGTGGGAGATCGTCGAAGGCCTCGAACTCGACGCGTTCTCCAAGCCACGCATCGATGCGTCGGTCGCCGAGCTCCGCGAGGAGTACGACGCCGTCAAGGAACTTGGTCTGATCTAGGCCACGAGCGATGGGCCCCGACTCCCCTGGGGAGTCGGGGCCTTTTGCGTTTCTGGGCCTACGCGTCCCAGGCTGCGTCAGCCAACGCGCGTGCCTGCTCGAGCGGCGCGGCCAGCAACTCTGCACTCTCGGCCACGATCGTCACGTGCCCGAGCTTGCGCCCTGTGCGTGGCTCCTTGCCATACAGGTGAACCGTCGCTCCGGCGATCGCATCCAGCTGAGCCACCGGCGGAACGCCACCAACCAAATTGACCATCGCCGACACGCCACGCGCCGAAGCATCACCAAGCGGCATACCGAGCACGGCGCGGACGTGGTTCTCGAACTGGCTCGTCTCGGCGCCCTCGATCGACCAGTGCCCCGAGTTGTGGACGCGTGGGGCAATCTCGTTCGCCACGATGCCATCGGCCGTCTCAAACAATTCGACGCAGAGGACACCAACGTGACCCAGCGCTTCGGCAACCGCAATCGCAGCCGCTTGAGCAGACTCGGCCAACGCGGGCGCGAGGTTCGGCACAGGAGCCAGCGTGAGAGCCAAGATGCCGTCCCGATGCTCATTCTCGACCGGCGTGTAGACCGCCGTCGAACCATCTGCACCACGCGCGACGACAACCGACAGCTCGCGAGAAAACGTCACCAGCCCCTCGTAGAGCACGTCGGTTCCACCCAGCTCGGCGGCGGCTGGTGCCAGATCTTCGGCTGTCCGCACGCGCACCTGGCCCTTGCCGTCATAGCCAAGGCGACGCGTCTTGAGAATCCCGGGCGCGCCCACTTCTGCCAGCGCGTTCGCAACATCCTCTGGGCCATCAATCGCCGCATGCGGGGCGACAGCGATGCCAAGTTCGGCGAGCAACTGCTTCTCACTCAGCCGGTCCTGGGTGACAGCCAGCGAGCGCGGCGACGGCAGTACCGGGACGCCGTGCTCGACAAGGCGCGTCAACGCTGCGGTGGGCACGTTTTCGAACTCGTACGTCACGACATCAGCCCCTGCGCTGACCTCGTCCAACCCCGCTGGGTCGTCATAGGCAGCGACAACATGATCGGCCACGCGACCCGCCCCGGCCTCGGACGACGGATCGAGCACCGCGACCGATACGCCGAGCGGTTTGGCCGCCAACGCAAGCATCCAGGCCAGTTGGCCTCCGCCAAGAATCGCGAGGCGCATCAGGCGTCGACGGAAGGATCTGGGAACGCGAGTACGTCGGCAGTCTGCTTGTCGCGCCACGCATGCACGGCAGTCATGATCTCCGGCCGTCCACGCCCAACGATTGAGGCAGCGAGCAGACCCGCGTTGATCGCCCCGGGTCGACCGATCGCCAGCGTGCCAACGGGAATCCCAGCCGGCATCTGCGCGATCGAGAGCAGGGAGTCGAGGCCCTTCAGTGCCTTCGATTCGACCGGAACTCCGAGTACCGGCAGTGCCGTCTTCGCCGCGCACATGCCGGGCAGGTGCGCAGCGCCGCCAGCGCCCGCGATGATCACCTCGATGCCGCGACCCTCAGCGGCCTCGGCGTAGGCAAACAACTTATCGGGCGTGCGGTGTGCAGAAACTACCTCAGTCTCGCAGGGCACACCGAGCGCCTCGAGGGTCTCGGCGGCATGCCGCATCGTCTCCCAGTCGGACTTCGAGCCCATGATGATCCCTACGAGCGGCGCGGTCATGTGGTCACCGTAGTCGATCGGGTCGTCATGCTCCGGCCAGCTCTCGCGCCTTGGCGCGGAGCGCCTCGACAGCCTTCGCATCGGCCGCAATGGCTTCCTCGGCCCAACGGCGTATCTCCGCGCTACGGGTAGCGACGTCGTCGCACATCGCACGCACCTGGTCGGCGTCGGACGAGCCAGTCTGTGGGCGAAGCGCCGCGCACGCAGCGGGGTCGAGCGCGGCGGCGAGCTCGTCCTCATCGACCACGATCTCGGCGCCGGCGACCTCGTTGGCCGCGGCGGCGATGCGCGCGGCGTCGATCTCTCCCCCGTGCTCTACCTGGTCGCGCACGACCCGGCCGATCACGTGGTGGGCCGAGCGATAGTCGAGCGACGTGGTCTGCGCCAGCATGTCGGCAACATCAGCGGCCGTGACAAACGCATCGCGCGCACTCTGTTCCATTCGCGCCGTATTGATCGTCATGCCCGCTGCGACCGCGGCGGCCAACTGTGCGCTGCGCTCGGCCTCGGCGAGCGCGCGCGGGATCAACCCGTTGAGCAGATGGAAGTGGTCGGTGCGCGCCGCACCTGTGTGCATGGTGGTCAGCGCCGCAGTGAGGTCGCCTGTCGCCTGCCCCGCCCACGTGCGCAGCACGGCGAGGGCGTACGGGTTCTTCTTCTGCGGCATCAGCGCCGAGACGCGGCTGTGCGTGTCGTCGAGCTCGACCCAGCCGAACTCCTGGCTGCACCAGATCTCAAGATCCTGCGCAAACTGGCTGATCGACGTCGCACCGATCGCAAAGCCGCTGAGTACCTCGAGATACGGGTCGGACTGCCACATCGCGTCCTTCGCGTGGACCTCCACCCGCGCGTGGCCGAGCAGGTCGGCGAGACGCTCACGGTCGAGCGGCCAGCGCGAACCAGCACTGCCCCCGACACCCGCGACGCTGCCGGCGAAATCGCCCTGCACGCGGCGGTAGCGCTCGGCGCTGCGCAGCACCGGATAGGCCCACGTCAGCAGTAGATGCCCGACGGTTGTGGGCTGGGCGGGCTGGAGATAGGTGTAGTCGGCAGCGAGCGACCCAGCCAGTGGCTTCGCCTGTGCGGCAAGTGCGGCGCTCATGTCACTAAATGCGGCAGCCGAGCGGGCCAGACCATCGGCCGTGACGAGGCGCAGCGCCACGCGAAACGGCTCACGACGCGGACGACCAGCACTCAGCCAACCTGCGGCACTCGAACCGACACGGGCCGTCAGCTCCTTCTCGCGATTCTGGAAGGCATCGCCCACGGCAGGATCCCAAGGAAAGTCGTGCGGCGCGATCGCGTCCAGCTCGAGCAGGCCACGCAGCAACTCTGAGCCGCGCTCCGCATCAAGACCGCCGCCCTCGATCAGCGCAATCGCATGGGCAAGGTCCGACCGCGAGAGCGCATCCGCCAACGCAGGACCTGCAGCCGCCTCCGTGCCATAGCCAGCGCGCACGAGCTCGTCCGACGGACCAGCCGTCAGGCGCCCACCCACTCCGAGATGACCATCAGCCACACCGGTAGGGTAGCGGTCGCGCAGGGCTTGAGCAGGCAGACGCCCCGCTACGGTTCCCAGATGCGCCTCAACGTCCACCACCTCGGCGATTCGCACGGTGAACCGCTGCTCGCGATCCATGGCGTCACCAGCCATGGCCTGCGCTACCAGGAGTTCGTCAAACTCGCTGCTCCCGATCGCCACGTGATCTCGGTCGACCTCCGCGGGCACGGGCGCTCCGGCGGGGCTCCCCCATGGGATGTCATCACGCACCTGGACGATCTGCTCGAGACGCTGGACGCAGAGGGCGTTGAGGACGCCGTCGACGTGATGGGCCACTCATTCGGAGGTCTGCTCGCACTGTCGCTCGTGACGCTAGCGCCCGAGCTCGTGCGACGCGCCGTCCTGCTCGACCCAGCGATCGCGTTACCTGTCGACTACTGCGCTGACCGCGCGCGCGACACGATCGCCTTTCAAGGTTGGGAGTCGCTCGAGCAGGCTCTTGCCGAACGCGAAGCCAGCGTTGCCCCTCACGGGCGCCACTTCGTGCCCGCGGAAATCGCCGAACACGTCGAGCTGTGTGCTGACGGTCGCTACCGCGCGCGCTTCCTGCCGGCGGCCGCCGTCACGGCGTGGAGCGAGATGGCGCACGCAGCGCCGATTCCCGAGGAGGCTCGCCCCGTTTTGATTCTGCGCGCACTCAACGACAACTACGTCCAAGACGACACGCTACTGGCGCCGCTTGGCGTTGCGCTCGGCGACAAACTCGAGGTCGTTGGTCTCGACTCGGCGCACATGATCTACTGGGAGGCGCCAGAAGCCGCCGCCGCAGAGATCAGGCGCTTCCTCGCCTAGTCCGAGTTGACGCTGGCGCGATCCGCCAGCACTGCGTCAAGCAGCCAGGCCGCGAAATCGCCTTCGACGTGGAGTTGTTCGAGATCGGCCTGCGCCTGTGGTCGCTGCAGCCGCAGCCAGTCGCGGCCGTCACGCCCTGCGTGGATCAATCCGGACAGGTAGAACCGTTGCGAACGCAGGGTGTCCAAGGCCGCCTCGCAATCGCAGGTGAGGTCGAGATCGGCGTAGAGCGTCTCTGCGCGTCGCCCATCGTCCGACCACAGCATGCGCTCGAGGCGGTGAGGGTCGGCTCCACCCGACACGAACAGATTCGCCAACAGGCCTTCTTTGAAGAAGACGATTTCCTCACTCAATTCGAGCGGCACTGCATCCTTGGACGCAACAACTTCGAGGCCAGCGTTGTCGGCGAGGCGGGAATAGTGAGCGTCGCACGACCAAGCATGCGCGACATGGTACTGAGGAGGCGACATTTTGGGCCCGGGCCCAGAATGTCGCCAAACGAGTGGTTGAACAAAGGCGGACATGATGGGCCCGGGCCCAAAATGTCCGCCTGCGTGCCAGATTGTGAAACCACCCCTCGCGAGACCTGTGACCGCCTCAACGTGACGAATACGTAATCGTCACACCAATGTGACGGAAGGCAGACCGAGCGTCCAGGCCAGGCGGGCGGCGGCACGGTCTAGCGCTCGTGGTGCCGGCCGACCATTCCAGTGCATCGCGAGGATGCGCAACGCGCCTGCCTTGCGATCGGCTTTGACATCGGCGCGGCCGATGAGGCGCGAGCCGACGAGTAAGGGCAGCACGTAGTAGCCGTACTGGCGCTTCGGCTTTGGCACGTAGATCTCGAGGCGATGTCGAAAGCCGAACAGGCGCTCCGTTTCGTCTCGATCCCAAACCATGTTGTCGAACGGACAGAGCAAGACAGCTGCCGTTGGGTCCGTGGGAGGTGTCAGCGCAGCTGGGTCTGCAAGCGCCGCGTGCTCACCCACGTGCACGCGGACGAGTGCCCCTCCGTCAATGAGTTCGGCCACAGGAGCGGCGAGTGCCTTGGATCGGCCCGTGACACGGAAGTAGTCGGACAGTCGCTTCTCCGTGACGATCCCCCGCGCGGTGACGGCCCGCAGTACGCGCCAACGCAGCGCCGCCGCCTCGTCGACCGGTGCAATTTGCTGCGCCGTGTAGAGCCGCTCGGGCAGGTCGTAGACCCGCGCGAAACTCCGGCGCTCGCGGACCGCGAGTTGACCACTCGAGAAGAGCGCCTCGAAGACCTGCTTGGCAGGGGACCACTCCCACCACCCCGGTGTGCCCGCGCCACCAAAATCGCCGGGCGTCAGAGGCCCCTCCGCCTCGATCCGACGCAACACCTCCTTCGCAATCTTTGGATGCTCCTGAAGGACCGGCCCCCACCAGCGATGCTGCTGCTCGTTGAGCATGCCACCCCGAAAGTACGGCAGGTCGTTCGCGGCGATCAGGCTGGCCTCGTGTGCCCACACCTCCGCAACGCGCCCACTACGACGCAGACCGTTGAGCGTCGATGCCGGCACTCGACCGACTCGAGCCGCGAGCGTCAGGCGATGCGCTCGTGCAACGGTCATCACCGAGTCGAGCTGGACACAGCCAAGCCGACCGATCGTCGCCAGCACATCGTCGGCCGTCGCCACACGATTGCGCATCGCAAAGCCTTGCCGCGAGACGATGATCGTGCAGGCCTCGGCGGCAGAAAGGTACTCCACGCTAGTGGCGGAAGTGGCGACGGCCGACGTGGAGCATCGCTGCACCAGCCGCATCGACAGCGGCCGTGACCTCGTCGTCGCGCTTCGCGCCACCCGGCTGGATGATCGCGGTGATCCCGGCCTGCAAGGCCAGCTCGGCCCCATCAGGGAACGGGAAGAACGCATCGGAGGCGAGCACGGCGCCGGCACGGCGATCCTCTGGCGTCTTCTCCACCGCGATTCGGACCGAATCGACGCGGCTCATCTGGCCGGCGCCAATTCCTAGGGTTGCACCATCGTGGGCGATCACGATCGCGTTCGACGAAACGTGGCGCACGATGCGCCACGCAAACACGAGGTCGGCCCACTCGCGCGAGTCGGGCTGCGCCTTCGTGACAACGGTCATGGCCGCGCGCGGCTCGTCGGCACTGTCGGGATCCTGCACCAGCATGCCGCCGGGCACGGGGCGGTAGTGACGCAGAGGGCCACGACGCGGCGGCTCGGTGTCTTCCAAGAGGCGCGTGTTCGGGCGAACGGCGAGCGCCTCGAGCGCGCCGTCCTCGAAACTCGGTGCGATGACTACCTCGAGAAACTGCTCGGCGAGGTGCGCACCAAGCTCGGCGGTGATGGGCCGATTGATAGCGATCACGCCACCAAACGCGCTGATTGGATCGCCGTCCAGCGCCTTTTCGTACGCCTCGGAAGCATCGCTACCGAGCGCAACGCCACAGGGGTTCTGATGCTTGATGATTGCGCAAGCGGGCTCATCGAACTCGTTCGCGATCGCGTGCGCGGCTGCGAGATCGGCAAGGTTGTTGTACGAGAGCCCCTTCCCGCCGTGCTGGACGACGCCAGTGAGCAGGTGACGAGAGGCCGTGCGATCGACGTAGTACGCGGCCTCTTGGTGCGGGTTCTCGCCGTACGGCAACTCGCGTTCACGCTGGAGGTCAATCACGATCTCGTCCGGTAGCGCGACGTTGCCCATAAACCAGGCAGAGATCGCAGCGTCGTAGCCGGCCGTCATCGTGAAGGCCTCGGCAGCAAGCCGGCGCCGCGTCTCGTCGCTGAGTGCGCCGTCGTGCTCGCGTAGCTCCGCGATCACTTCTGCATATCGACTCGGTGATGTGACGACCCCGACGGCCTGGTGGTTCTTCGCGGCAGCGCGCACCATCGCCGGCCCACCCACGTCGATCTTCTCGATCACCTCAGCGTCGGTAATGCCAGGCGTCGCGACGGTCTCGCGGAAGGGGTAGAGGTTGACGACGACGAGGCCAATCTCCTTGATGCCGAACTCCTCGATGCGTGCCAAGTCTTCGGGGACGTCGCGACGGGCGAGGATGCCCCCGTGGATGCCTGGGTGAAGCGTTTTGACTCGCCCACCGAGCATCTCGGGCGCGCCGGTCACCTCTTCGACTGCAAGCCACGGCACGCCTGCCTCGGTAATGCGCTTGCCCGTCCCGCTCGACGCGACGATCTCGATACCGAGCTCGTGCAGTGCCACTGCGAGCTCTTCGAGACCCGCTACGTCGGAGACCGAGATCAGTGCGCGACGAATGCGACTCATCGTGCCACCGCCTGCGGTGTGGGAATCTCGTTGCGTGCCAGACGGCGAACGACGTCGGGCAGCAGGCGATGCTCGACTGCTTGGATCCGCTCGTGCAGCGCGGCGCCGTCGTCGCCGGGCCGAATCGGGACGGGCTCCTGGGCAATCGGCGGCCCCGTGTCGAGACCGGCATCGACGAGATGGACGGTGACACCCGTCTCGGGTACGCCCGCTGCGAGCGCCTGCTCCCAGGCCTTCAATCCCGGGAAGGCCGGCAAGAGCGATGGGTGCACATTGATCGTGGGGAAGCGATCAACGAAGACGGGTGTCAGGATCTCGAGAAAGCCGGCCAACACCACGAGTTCGACGTCGCGAGCTGCGAGCCAGTCGCCCATCAGTCGGTCGCGCTCTGCCCAGTCGTCGCCGCGCACGAAGACCTTGGTCTCGATCTCGACGTCCTTGGCGCGGGCCAACGCGATTGCGTCGGCGCGATTGGAGGCAACGGCGACAATCCGCGCAGTCGCATCGAGCCCGTCGAGCAAGGCTGCGAGATTCGAACCACGACCCGAGGCGAGCACCGCGATGCGCAGTGGGTCGTCAACAGAAGCGGCGCGGATCATGCGGTGAAGCGGACGCCCGCGCCCGACTCAATCTCGCCGATCGCCCACGCGTCGGTGCCCTGCTCGTGGAGTGCAGCCAGCGCTGTTGCCTCGTCAGCTGCTGCCACCACAGCGATCATGCCGATGCCTATGTTGAAGACCCGGCGCAGCTCGTCCTCTTCGACCCCCTGGTCAACGAGCCACTGCACCACGCTTGGTCGAGGCCAGGCCGCCGGGTCGACGACCATGCCGCAGCCGTCGGGGATGACCCGTGGCGCGTTACCTTCGATGCCACCGCCGGTGATGTGCGCAAGCGCATGCACGTCGACGGCGGCGCGCAGCGCGCGGATGTCAGCAACGTAAATCTTGGTTGGCGCGAGTAGATCGGCGGGAGCGTTTTTGAGTCCGCCGGCGCGCTCGACCACTCGACGCACGAGCGAGAAACCATTGGAATGCAACCCCGATGAGGCGATCCCAATCACGCGATCGCCGGCCGCCACCTGTGTACCGTCGATCATGCGACTGCGCTCGACGATGCCAAGGGCGAAGCCTGCGACATCGAGACTGTCCGCGTCCATCACACCCGGGTGCTCAGCCGTCTCGCCACCGAGCAGGGCCGCTCCCGACTGGCGACAACCATCGGCAATGCCCTCCACGAGCGTGGCAACTACCTCGGGGTCGAGCGCACCGACGGAGACATAATCGAGAAACAGCAGTGGCTCGGCGCCGACGCAGAGAATGTCGTTGACGCACATCCCCACGCAGTCGATACCCGCGGAGTGCAACGAGCCTGCCTCGCGGTGCAACTCGAGTTTCGTGCCAACGCCATCTGTTCCCGCCACCAAGACCGGGTCCTCATAGCCAAGGCCACCGAGCGCGAGGAGACCCGCAAAACCGCCATGCGCATCGATGACACCAGGGCGAACCGTCGAACGAATGGCGCCCCTGAGGCGCTCGACGACAGCATCGGCGGCCTCGAGCGAGACGCCGGCTGCAGCGTAGGTCAGGTCGTCGGCCACGCTCAGGCCACCGGCAGCCGCGTCGCTTCGAAGCGGTCCTTGTCGGCGGCGATCGGCACAGTCGTTGGGTACTTGCCGGTCAGACAGGCGCGGCAGTAGCGCTCGTCGCCATGGCCCGTCGCGGCCTCGAGCCCCTCGAGTGAGAGGTAGGCGAGCGAATCCGCGCCAAGGTGCTGGCGGATCTCCTCGAGCGACTTGTGCGCGGCAATCAGCTGATCTGTGGTGGCCATGTCGATGCCGTAGAAGCAGGGCGAGATGACTGGCGGCGACGAGATACGCAGGTGCACCTCGGTGGCCCCGGCTCCGCGCAGCATCTCGACGATCTTGCGGGTCGTCGTGCCGCGCACGATCGAATCGTCGACCACGATCACGCGGCGTCCCGACAAGACATCAGGCATCGGATTGAACTTCAGCTTGATGCCGTGCTCGCGCAGCGCCTGGTCGGGCTGGATGAAGGTGCGTCCGACGTAGCGATTCTTGACGAGGCCATCCGCATAGGGAATGCCACTCTTACGCGCGTAGCCCTGCGCCGCGGGTGCGCCAGAGTCGGGGATCGGAATCACCACGTCGGCCTCGACGGGCGACTCCTCTGCCAGGCGCTCACCCATTCGCTCGCGCGCTCCGTGCAGGTGCACCCCGTCGAGCTTGGAATCGGGCCGCGCAAAGTAGATCAACTCGAAGACGCAGAGTGCGGGCGCGTGCTCCGTGCCAGGCTTCATGGGGATGCTCTCGACGCCATCGGCCGTGCAGACGACGATCTCGCCCGGCTCGATGTCGCGCACCAACTTCGCGCCGACGATGTCGAGCGCACAAGACTCAGAGGCGAGCACCGGATAGCCGTCAAGATCGCCAAGTACCAGGGGGCGGATGCCATCTGGGTCGCGGAAACCAATCATGTGCGTCTCGTCCATCACGATCGCCGCGAAGGCACCCGAGATCTTCGACATCGCAAGCTGCACGCCCTCGACCAACGAGCCGGCGTGTTCGCAGATAAGAGCCGCGATTACCTCCGTATCGGAGGTGCTCTCGAAGGCGATGCCCTTGGTCTCGAGCTCTTGACGCAGCTCCGTCGTGTTCGTCAGGTTGCCGTTATGGGCCAGCACAACCGAGCGACCCTTACGGTGACGCACGACCGGCTGAGCGTTCTGCCAGGCAGACGAGCCTGTCGTCGAGTAGCGCGCATGACCAACGGCCGCGAAGCCTTGCAGCGTCTCGAGCGTCGTCTCGTCGAAGACCTGCGCAACGAGGCCCAATTCGCGCACCGCAGTGATGCGACGGCCGTCCGTGACGGCAATGCCTGCGCTCTCTTGCCCGCGATGTTGCAGCGCGTAGAGACCGAAGTAGGTGAGCCGAGCGACGTCGCGATCCGGAGCGTAAATGCCGAAGACGCCGCACATAGCTAGGCAGCCCCGATCAGCTCTGGCAGCGTGGCGGCATGAATTGCGGATGCTTCGGCGAGTGCCAACGATGCCACTGCCGCACCAGTGCTGACGTGGATGCGCTCGCCGCCGGCCGTGCCGACGATCTGAGCGGGAACGCCGTGGCGTGTTGCCAAACTCAGCATCGCGTCGGCGTCGTTGACGGCCACCAAGACCAAACCACCACCGGGCTCGCCGAACAGCGTGATGTCGTCGCGCGACGCCAGCTCGGGCAATTCGATTTCGATACCAACACGGCCCGCAATTGCCATCTCGGCTGCCGCGACAGCGAGTCCACCTTCGGCAGCATCGTGGGCGGCGTGTGTGATGCCTTGCGCCGCTGCCTCGACAAGCAAGTCAATCAGATTAGCCTCTGCCTCGAGGTCGACGTCGGGAATGCGGCCAGCCACACTGCCGAAGACGTACGCCTGGTACTCAGAGCCATCGACGGACGGCTCTGCATCGCCAAGCAACACAATCGTCGCGCCACTCTGTGGAGCCGCACCAATCGCGCAGGCCGCGTCCTCGATCAGCCCTACGCAACCGACGATGGGCGATGGTGGAATCGGGCCACCGGAGTGCTCGTTGTAGAGCGAGACGTTGCCCGAGACGACAGGCGCTTGGAGCGCCTCGCAGGCCTCGGCCATGCCCTCGACAGACTCGACGAACATATACGGCGTCTCGCCGCGCTCGGGGTTTCCGAAGTTGAGGCAGTTCGTAATCGCCAGCGGTCGACCGCCCGTGCAGGCAACGTTGCGCGCTGCTTCGGCGACGGCCTGCCGTCCACCACGTCGCGGATCGAGCCACGTGCGACGACCACTGCCATCGAGTGCGGCCGCGATCGCTCGCTTCGAGCCAGGCAGCCGCACGACGCCAGCGTCGGCGCCCGGGCGGATCACAGTGCCTCCACCCACAATCTGGTCGTACTGCTGGAAAATCGCAGCTTTGGAGGCGATGTTCGGCGCGCCGAGTAGATTCGTCAGCGCCGTCGTTGCGTCTGGCTCGGCGGGCAAATCAGCGATCGTCAATGGCTCGGTGGCGAGTCGATCGGGGCGCTGCGGATCAAGCGCGTAGCGGGGGCAATCTTCAACGAGAGCCGCCACCGGGATATCCCCAACGACCGTGTCTCCCATCGTGCAGATCAGGTGATCGCCTTCGACGACCTCGCCGATCACGGAGCACTCGAGTTCCCAGCGGGCGCAGAGCGCTTCGACGTCGGCCAGGCGGCGCGGCTCGACGCACGCAAGCATGCGTTCTTGGGACTCGGAGATCATGATCTCGAAGGCCTCCATATCGTCCTCGCGCAGCGGCACCTTGGCGAGATCGAGTCGCACGCCGACAGGACCACGCGATGCCATCTCCGACGAGGACGAGGCGAGCCCGGCGGCGCCGAGATCTTGCAGACCAACGAGGACGTCGTCGCGCACGAGTTCGAGCGAGGTTTCGATCAGGCGCTTGCCCATGTACGGGTCGCCGATCTGGACCGTCGGGCGCTTCTCGTCGCCACCCGCATCGATGTCCTGCGAGGCGAGCACGGATGCTCCACCAATGCCGTCCCGCCCGGTACGCGCGCCAAACAGCACGACGAGGTTGCCGATGCCAGCCGCGGTCGCGCTCTTGAGATCGGAGGCCTTGAGGACGCCGATACCCATCGCATTGACGAGGCACGACTGCTCGTAACCAGCGTCGAAGCGCACTTCGCCACCGATGTTAGCGACGCCAACGCAATTGCCGTAGTGACCGATACCGCGCACGGCTCCGTCCAAGAGGCGCCGCGTGCGCTCGGTGGCTGGATCGCCAAAGCGGAGCGAGTCGAGAATCGCAATCGGACGGGCGCCCATCGCGAAGATGTCACGCAGGATGCCGCCGACACCGGTTGCGGCGCCTTGAAATGGCTCAACTGCAGACGGGTGGTTGTGGCTCTCGACCTTGAAGGCCACGCCGAGGCCGTCGCCGACGTCCACGACGCCCGCGTTTTCGCCGGGACCTTGCAAAACGGCAGGTCCGGTCGTTGGAAAACGACGCAGAATCGCCTTCGAATGCTTGTAGCCGCAGTGCTCGCTCCAAAGCAGTGAGAAGACCGCGAGTTCGAAGTGATTTGGTTCTCGACCGAGCAACGCGACAATGTGCGTGTACTCGTCATCCCTTAACCCAAGTTGGCGGTGCAGTTGGGGTTCGGAGACCGGGTTCACGCGTTGATCAACTCTAGCGGAGGCGTCTGCTGTCGGCCCCCTTTCGCGCCGATCTGGGGTGCCTGTGTGAGCGTTGACCGCGTGTCGTTGCAGGAGTTGGCCGACGCTGTCACTCGCGCGCGTGTCGTGTAGCGCAAGACTCGAGCCATGAAGACCCTCCCCACCCCACCTGCCCCAACCCGTCGCGCCACGATCGCCGTGCCCGGTGGTCGCGCCACCCTGACCGCTGAGGTCGTCGAGATCGGCGACAGCGAGACCGGTGACATCGTGCTGCAATCGCTTGAACGCAGCGACGGGCGCTGCTTTCTCCGCCTCGGCTATCGCCGCAATGGCCGCCTCGTGCGCGGGCCTGTCAGTTTCGAGCCACGCGCCTTCGCGCGCCTTGTCAAGCAGGCCGCGAAAGACGCCACAATCGGACCTCTGCTCCCAGACGGTAAGCCCGTCGCGACCGCTCGCCGCCAGCGCGCCTAATGTTCGGGTGTGAGCACGATTCATTTCAGCAGCAAGCCTGCGTTGCGCGACCCGATTCTCGTTGCTGCCTTTCGTGGCTGGAATGACGGCGGCTCGGCCGCCACGGTCGCTGCAGCCTTTCTGAAGAACCGCTGCGAGGCCAAACGCTTCGCCGTGATCGACCCGGATCGCTTCGTCGACTACCAGCAGACGCGCCCGATGGTCTCGATCGAAGAGGGCCAGGTTCGTGAGATCACGTGGCCTGAAACCGAGTTTTTCCATGCCCGCCTGCCGAATAGCAAGCGCGATCTACTGCTGGTGATCGGTGTTGAGCCGAACTTTCGCTGGCGCGAATTTAGCAAGGCGATTGCGGAACTCGCGGTCGAGACGAATGTCGCTCTTGCGGTGACGCTCGGCGGTCTCCTCGCCGACACGCCCCACACCCGTGCAATCCCGGTCTCTGGTGCCGCCCACGATCCTGCGCTCCTGGAGCGCTTCGACGACTTAGAGCCAGTCCGCTACGAGGGGCCGACCGGCATTGTCGGCGTGCTCCACGACGATCTCGGCAAGGCCGGCATTCCTTCGGCCAGTCTCTGGGCGGCCGTGCCCCACTACCTCGGTGGCAACCCAAATCCAACGGCTGCGCTCGCGCTGGTGCAGGCTCTGGAACCACTCGTTGAATGCGAGCTCTCGCCGACAGAACTCGAGAAGGCCTCGGCTGAGTTCGATCGCCAGATCGCTCGCGTTGTCGAGAAGGATGCGGAGATGCGCTCGTACGTAACCGACCTCGAGGATCGCCTCGACAACGGCGACGAGTACGACGAAGACGAGGACGAAGATGACGACGCGGACGATGACGAAGACGAAGACGTCGACGACATCACCAGCGAGACGCGCATTCCCAGTGGCGACGAGATCGCCGCCGAGCTTCAAGAGTTTCTGCGCGAACAGCGCGACGACAGCTAGTCCGAGCGGGAGGACACCACATCCGCGCGGTTGTCATGTCCTCCTTGAGTTCCGTCGCACCTCTGATCAAGGGAGGAC
>CAMAWJ010000019.1 GCA_945861955.1 Bifidobacterium breve | reverse complement strand
CGCGAGAGCAGGCTGTAGTCCGCGTCGGTATGGCCGAACGCGTGATGCGCTTCGACTGCCCCGCGCGAGTGCATCAGCCCTACCTGCGTCATTGCCAGCGTCGACCAGCCGCCCTTGTGAAAGTGCGCGTCGATGCCTTCCTTTGCGAGTGTCGCACCGATCACATCGACGGTGTCGAAGCAGGCGCGCTCGTAGCGCATCACCTCGTCGTGGCTATGCGTCTTGAGAAATCGTTGGCGACTGCCGGGGAGTCCACCGAAGCACCAACCACCATTGCGTCCCGAGGCGCCAAAGCCCGCGATGTCACGCTCGACGATGACGATCCGCAGCGACGGGTCGATCTCGGTCAGCGAGTAGGCAGTCCAGAGTCCGGTGTAGCCTGCCCCAACGATTGCGACGTCGGCCTGGACGTCGCCGGGCAAAGGTGGCCGCTTGGAAAGCGTGCCGGGCACGCTGTCGTGCCAGAAGCTCGTGGTGCGGTAGTGGGCGTCCTCTGCCTGTGCGCTACCGGACAGGACGTCGCGTGTTTCGATCGTAGCCATAGCGCGAGTGTACCGGGGTGACGCTGTTCTCGCGACTGCGGAGAGTTGTAATTGCTACAGCGTGGGGGCGGTGGCGCGTGCTGGCTGCTTGATGTCCAGCTCGATCGAACCGTCGGCGCAGGCACGGGCATTCCAGTCGCGCCAGCGCGGTGCGAGCTCGGCTACCGAGTCTCCCCGTTCGTCGAGGCGCACGGCAGGAACGCCACCGGGCTCGACGAGGTAGCGATACCACGACAAATCCCAGACGATCGTGATTGCCGCACCGGGTCGGCGACCACCGAAGGCAACGACGCTGACCTTGGCCTGTCCGAGGCTCTTGGCAATGCCTGAGACGGTGCCGCGATAGGGGCTCGCATTAAAGGTCTCGACGCTAATCAACATGGTTGTGGCGCGCGCGAGGTCATCGGACGTACCGAGACCATGCGGAGCACGAATCGGGTCGGCCAGATCGAGCTCGGGTGGGGTCTGCGAGCGCGTCAGCATGCGGGTAAGGCGGCTTGGCTCTCGCTGTGGGCGCGTGGGGGGTGGCGAGGGGCGACCCTCCTCGACCCAGCCATCTTGGCGAGCGCTTGCTGCACAGAGGCGACAGACGGTGCGCGATTGACCACGTTCGGCAAACCGCAGTGGCTCCTCGCCGAGCAGGATCGTACGCTCGCAGATCGCACACGCGAGCAGGCGCTCGGTCGAGGTGATTCGTTCATGAGCGGTCGCCATCGTCGTTAGATCATACGATCGCTCTTCGGACATCGCGGCGCTCCTAGCCTTCGCCGCGTGGATGTGCCTGCGCGTGGGCGTGACGGAGGTGGGGGAGCCCTAGGTGCGTGTAGATCTCGGTGGTGGCGAGCGAGGCGTGACCGAGCAGTTCTTGGATCGCGCGCAGATCACCACCGCCCTCCAGCATGTGTGTGGCGTAGGCGTGGCGGAGCGCGTGTGGGCTGTGTTGCTCGAGCCCCACAGCCTGGAGGCGTCGATTGAGGGCGCGGCGGATGCCGGAGGTATCGAGCCGTTTACCGCGGTTCGACAGCAGGAGAGCGGGTGGGGAATCCGCGGTTGCAACCTCGGGACGACCGCGGGCGAGCCAGGCGGTGACGGCATCGGCGGCTGGGTCGCCAATTGGCACGAGGCGCGTCTTGCCACCCTTGCCGATCACGCGCAATGTGCGGCCCTCGAGGCTCGTGAGGTCGAGCGTGCAGGCCTCAGCCGCGCGCAGCCCGGCGCCATAAAGCAATTCGAGCAGCGCGCGGTCGCGAAGTCCGAGCGCGGTATCGGGCCAGGCGACGTCGAGCATGTGCGCTGTATCCCGGGTGGCAGGAACGGTTGGCAGGCGGCGAGGGCGCTTTGGGCCAGGAATCTCGGCGGCCGGGTCGGTCTCGCCTTCGCCCGCCAGGCGGCGATGGAAGCCACGAACAGAGGACAGGCGACGCGCGCGCGTTGAGGGGGCGAGACCACTGCTCGCGAGGTGAGCGGCGTAGGCTCGAACGTCGCTGCGCGCTGCCTGCGTCGGAGAGGAGCCACGCGTCTCGAGCCAGCCGGCATAGTCCGTCAGGTCGGAGCGATAGGCGCGGAGTGTCTGCGGGCTCGCGCCCCGCGCACGCAATGCGGTCAGGTGTTGCTCAATCGGATCCGCCACCAAGGTCATCGTTAAGCATTCGCCGCGAGGCGCCCAAGTCTTGCCGCGCTCAACCTTGCTCTGACGCATCTACCTCAGCGTCGTAGGAGGCCATTCAGCGCCATCCAACCCATCCATCCCGCAAGCACGACTGCGCCAATCGTGACCACCGTGAGTCCGCCCTGCCAGGCCGACCAGGCGATGACGAGGAGCCCCAGAGCGATGATCCCGAAGAGAATGCGCATGCCCATGCGTGCACGTTGCCATGTGGGCGGGCAGACGTCCACTCGGTAACGGGCAATTAACGGTCATACTCTGTGCTCGTTATGCGTCGCTTTTTTCTCGTAGCACTCGCCACAGCGCTGGCTCTGATCGCCACTGTGGTTCCCGTACAGGCCGCGTCGCTGCAGACACGTGTGGTCGGCGGTTCGCCGGCTGTCATCGCCGAGATGCCATGGATTGTCTATCTCGAGGCGAACGTCTCAAAGAGCAATTCGTGGGCCTGTGGTGGCACGATTGTTGGCACGCGCTACATCCTCACGGCAGCGCACTGCGTCGTCGACAAGGGGATCACGATCCCCGCCATGGCCCTGTCGGGTGTTGCGGGACGCGTCGACTTGCGGGGCGAGGACGGGACACCATTTACGGTCGCCCGCATTGCCGTCAACCCGCAGTATGCGCGCCAATCGGGTAGCGAAGGCGGCCCGTACGACTCTGCGTTGATCGAGACGACGACCGATCTCCCAGGCCCCGCCTTGGCGCTCGCTACGACGGCGGACGCGCCGTACTACGCCGCCGGAGCGACTGCCCGCGTTGCCGGCTGGGGGCTGACCTCCACGGCAGGCGACGGGACGGACGTGCTGATCCAGGCAACGCTTCCGATTGTCGGTGATCAGGAGTGTGCCGAGAGTGATCAGTTGACGCTCGCCGAAGTCAGAAAAATGGTCTGTGCTGGCTACCGCGAGGGTGGTATCGACTCGTGCCAAGGCGATAGCGGCGGACCGCTGACCGTCGTTGCCGGTGCAGACACACCCGACCCTGCCGACGATCGTGCGCTGCTGGCAGGCATCGTGTCGTGGGGCTACGAGTGCGGAGCGGCGAATCGTCCGGGGCTTTACACCCGGGTCGCGACGCTGACGGGCTGGGTCACGCCTCTGCTGGCGGGCGATGCTGTTGCCTGGGCGCAATCCTCGGACCAGTCGCCGCCGAACGTGAAGGTGCGCAACGCGCGGCAAGTGCCAGGCGCCAAAGCCAAGCTGCGCTATCGCGTGACGGGCGAAACCGGTAAGACGCGTGAGACGATCACCATCCGCCGTACGAAGGGCGGCACCGTGCTGCGTCGCGTCTCGACCGTCGCTGCCGTCAATCCGGCTGGTGTCGACAGTCTTGTGCGGTGGCCTGTGCCGCGCGGCTTTGCCTATGGCAAGTACGTCTGGTGCATTACCTCCAAAGACAGCATCGGCAATGTCTCTACCTTGACCTGCGCGACGCTCACCGTCGGCTAGCTTCGCGTGTCACGCGGCTCAGTTGCTGGTAGGTTTCTCCTATGAGTACCCCGACGATTGATAAGAAGGTTCTTGCGGCAGCCCGCGTAGAGGTCGCCGCTCTCTTGCGCATCTCTGCTTTTCATGGCTACAACGAGGGTATTGATAATCATTACTCGCTTGCGATCGATGGCCACGACGACGTTTTCTTGCTCAATCGCTATGGCCCGCACTGGTCGGAGATGAAGCCGAGCGACATTCTGCTCGTTGATCTTGAGGGCAATGTTCTGGATGGCTCGGGTGGTGGCCAAGTGACCGCGATCCAGATCCATCGCCAGGTCCACGCTGCGCGACCGAATGCCCGCTGTGTGATGCACACGCATATGCCGTACGCCACCGCGATCGCCTGTACGGAGGATGGTTTTCTGACGCGCTTGACGCAGAACTCGATGAGTTTTCACGGGACGGTCGCGACGCTCGACTACGGCGGACAGGTGCAGGGCGAGGACGAGGGCACGCGCCTGGCACGCGCAGTTGCCAAGGGCGCCAACATCATGTTCCTGCGCAATCATGGTGTGATCATCGTCGGCTCGACGCCTGCAGAGGCGTGGTTGCGCACGTACTTCTTGGAACGCGCCTGCGAGATGCAGATTCTCGCCCAGTCGACTGGCTCCAAATTGGTCTTGGGCAAAAAGTCCGTTGCCGAGCGCACAGCAACGCAATGGGCCGAGGCGTCCGATTACGAGTCGCCGCTGCTGTTTACCGCGATGAAGCGCCTGCTGGACCGCGACCAGCCCGGCTGGAGCCGCTAAGAATAAAGTATCGGCCGGGTAACGATCGGAAACGAATAGCCGAAGCATGAAGCGAACAAAAGCGCGGGGCGACGAGCATAAATGACGAACGTGACAATTGGAGTTCCCGCTGAGAGAGCTGCCGATGAGCAGCGCGTCGCTCTAGTGCCGACGATCGTTGAGTCGCTCGTGGGAGACGGATTTCGTGTCCTCGTTGAGGGTGGTGCGGGCGTCGCAGCTGGCTATAGCGATGAGGCCTACCGTGAGGCCGGTGCAGAACTCGTTGGCGACGCCGCGGCAGCACATGCGGGCGCCACGCTGATTGCGCGCGTTTCGCCCCCGGCGGCCGACGAGGTTGCGTCCCTGACTGCTGCTCACACCGTCATCTCGCTCCTCGATCCGCTCGGCGATGTTGCACGGACGCAGCGCCTTGCCGAGACGGGTGCAACCCTTTTCGCGTTCGAGTTTATGCCGCGGACCACGCGGGCTCAAGCGATGGATGCACTCTCATCGCAGGCGACCGTGGTCGGCTATCACGGAGTGCTGCTGGCTGCCGATCGCGCCCCACGATTGTTTCCGTTGCTGATGACCGCGGCGGGTACGGTCAAGGCGCGCAGCGTGCTGGTGTTGGGAGCCGGCGTGGCGGGTCTGCAGGCGATCGCAACCGCGCGGCGTCTCGGTGCAGTTGTGACGGCGTTCGATGTCCGAGCCGCCGTCAAGGAGCAGGTCGAATCGCTTGGTGCGCGCTTTCTCGCCATCGATGTGGCGGGCGAGGAGCAGGCGGGCGGCTATGCGACTGGGCTCGATGAGGCGCAGCACCGACTCGAGCAGGAGGCGCTGGCCCGAGCCTGCGCCGACGCTGACATCGTGATTTGCACCGCGCAGATTCCTGGCGCGCGGGCGCCTGAGCTGATTACGGAGGAGGCCGTGCGTTCGATGCGACGCGGCAGCGTGATCGTCGATCTTGCTGCCTCGACGGGTGGCAACTGCGCCTGCACGGTGGCGGGCGAAGAGATCGATATCGATGGTGTGCTGGTGCTCGGCCCGAGCAATCCTGCGGCAGCGATTCCTGGCACCGCCAGTGATCTCTATGCGACCAATGTCCGCGCCTTCGTCCGGCTGATCGCGCCGGGCGCCGAACTTGCCCCCGATTGGGACGACGAGATCGTGGCGGGAGCGTTAATCGCAAGGGGTGGCGCAGTGGTTGCTCGTCGCGTCGCCGAGCGACTCGCCGGCACCGGAGGTACGACATGAGCCTGATTACTGAACTGGTGATCCTCGTGCTCGCCGCCTGGGTTGGGATCGAGGTCATCTCGAAGGTACCGCAGATGCTGCACACCCCCCTGATGAGCGGCACGAATGCAATTCATGGTGTCGTAATCGTGGGCGCGATTCTCGTCTTGGGTGCGGCAGCGGGTGGCACGGTCGAGACGATCTGCGGCATCGTCGCAGTCGCCTTTGGTGCGGCGAACGTTGTCGGTGGCTTCGTCGTGACCGATCGCATGTTGCAGATGTTCCGCCGTCGTCCCGAGCCGCCCAAGGGGAACCAAGGATGATGCGCGACGACCTCATCGAAATTGCGTACCTCGTCGCGGCTTTCTGCTTCATCCTCGGCCTGCGCTGGCTTTCGTCGCCACGCACGGCACGTAAAGGCAACCTCGTCGCTGCGCTCGGTATGTTGATCGCGATCGTTGCGACGATGGTCGATGGTCGGGTCGTCGGGTACACGTGGATTGCGATTGCCGCCTTCGTTGGCGGTTCGATCGGCGCACTCGTGGCGCGACGCGTGCAGATGACGGCGATGCCGCAGTTGGTGGCGTTGCTGAACGGCCTCGGTGGTGGCGCGGCGGCGTTGATTGCAGTCTCTGAGTACCACGTTGCCGGTGCCGCTGGTGAGGAAAGGCTGGGAGCGGTGATCGCCGTTTCGGTGATGTTCTCCACCATCGTCGGCTCAATCTCCTTTGCCGGCAGCCTCGTGGCATTCGGCAAGTTGCAGGAACTGCTGCCGGGGCGCCCAATCACGTGGCCCGCTCAAAAACTCATCAATGGGCTCGGTGCGATCGTCGTGCTGGGGCTGGCCGCCTACGCCTCCTTCAACATCAACGATCCGCTGCTCTGGTTGGCTGCCGTGCTCGCGCTGCTGCTGGGAGTCTCCGCGGTGCTGCCGATTGGCGGAGCTGACATGCCGGTCGTCATCGCGTTCCTCAACGCCTGCACGGGGCTGGCCGCAGCAGCGACTGGCTTCGCGCTCGGTAACAGTCTGTTGATCATCGCGGGCGTGCTCGTTGGCGCCAGCGGCACGCTCCTCACGCAGCTGATGTCGAAGGCGATGAATCGCTCCGTCGCGAGTGTCCTGTTTGGCGCCTTCGGTGGCGGGGGTGGCAGCGGCTCGGGTGTCAGTGCGTCAGGCGAGGCACTGCCGGTGCTCGAAATCTCGGCCTCCGACCTGGCAGCTCAGTTGGTCTATGCCCGTCGCGTGATGATCGTTCCGGGCTATGGACTCGCCGTCGCCCAGGCGCAGCATCCGGTGCGCGAACTGGCCGATCTCCTGATCGAGCGTGGTGTCAGTGTCGCCTTTGCAATCCATCCTGTGGCGGGTCGCATGCCGGGGCACATGAACGTCTTGTTGGCCGAAGCCGACGTGCCGTACGACCAGCTGCTCGAGATGGAAGAGGCCAATCCCGACTTTCCTCAGACCGACATCGTGCTGGTGATCGGCGCGAACGATGTGGTCAATCCGGCTGCGCGCGACGACGAGAATAGTCCGCTCTACGGGATGCCAATCCTCGAGGTCGACAACGCTGGGAACGTGATTGTCTTTAAGCGGTCGATGGCGTCGGGCTTCGCGGGGGTCGAGAACATGCTCTTCCACGATCCGAAGACCCGCATGCTGTTTGGCGATGCGCGCAAGAGTCTGACGCAGCTGGTCCAGGATGTGCAGGCGGTCTGATCGCTAGGGTGTTGGGGTGATCGGAGATACCGACCCCAAACATACCTCGCTGTCGGGCCTTGAGCTGTTCCAGCAGTTGAAGGATGGGCAGATTACGCCGAGCCCGTGGGCCGTGCTCGCGGATCTGCACGTCGAGGACCTCGGTGAGGGGCGCGCGGTTCTCCGCGCGACGCCCGATGAGCGTCATCTCAACCAGATCGGCCTCGTACATGGCGGCTGGGTGACCACGCTGATGGACTCGGCGCTTGGCGGCGCGGCACACACGTTGCTCCCCGCTGGTCGGCGAGCTGTGACGATCGAGATCAAAGTCAATCTGACCCGCCCGGTCATGCCCGGCATGCCGATCACCGCGACCGGTGAGGTGCAGCACAACGGGCGTCGTACGATCGTCGCCGAGGGCAAGATGCGCGACGACCAAGATCGCATCCTTGCGATCGCTTTGGCGACCTTCGCTGTCGTCGACGTGCCGACGGCGTGACGCGACCGACAACCGAGCAGGCCGAGTTTGGCGAGGTTGAGGTACGGCGTTGGGCGGCCGACGACGCCGAGGAACTCCGCGACGTCATCATGGGCTCCGCCGAGCGACTCCGTCCACGGTTGCCGTGGGTTGACGAGTGGTTTGCCGACGATTACGACGCGATCGGCAAGATCGCGGAGTGGAACGACAAGTGGGACGCAGGCGCAGATCGCCATTTCGGCGTCTTTATCGAGGACATGGTCGTTGGCGCGGCAGGGCTCCACGATCGCCTTGGTCCCGACGGGCTCGAGCTTGGCTACTGGCTGGCGGACGGGTGGACGGGGCAGGGGATCATCACGATTGCAGCCGGGCTCCTGACCGACCTCGCCTTCGTCGACCCGGAGATCGAGCACCTGCGCATCATCCACGACGTGACGAACCTCCCGAGCGCTGGTGTGCCGCGGCGGCTTGGCTACACGCTGCTCGGCGACCGCGAGGCGACGGGCATGCGCGCGCTGGACGATGTCGGCATCGACTGTCTCTGGGAAGTACGCCAAGCCGATTGGCCCGGCTACGCCAGCCTGGCGTAGGCCGGCACCGTCAAGAACTCTTCGAAACGCTCTTGGAGTACGAGTTCGTCAAGCAGGTCGACGGCCTCGCCGATGCGCCCCTCGCTGCGACCGCCGATCCGCTCGATCTCCTCGTCACGGAACGTCGCATAGAGGTCGGGTGTGAACGTCCGGCCGTCGGCGAGCGTGACGCCGAAGTGGAGCCACTGCCACAGCTGAGCACGAGAGATCTCGGCTGTTGCTGCATCTTCCATTAGGTTGTCGATCGCGACCGCGCCCTGGCCACCGAGCCAAGCGGCGATGTAGCGCACGCCGACCGAGATGTTGGTGCGCACGCCTGCTTCGGTGATTTCGCCAGGGGTCTCGCTGAGCGCAACGAGTGCCGCGGCATTGGGCACGACGTCTTCGCGGAGTCGGTCAACTTGATTCGGTCGATCGCCGAGGACGGCGTCAAAGATCTCCATCGCGAGCGGCACGAGGTCGGGGTGCGCGACCCAGGTACCGTCGCAGCCACCATTGACCTCGCGTTCCTTGTCTTCGCGGACCTTCGTAAAGGCGACCTCGTTGATCGCCGCGTCGCGGCGCGAGGGGATAAACGCAGCCATGCCACCAATCGCGTGTGCACCGCGTCGATGGCACGAGCGCACGAGCAACTGCGTGTAGGCGTGCATGAAGGGCACGCCCATCGTGACGGCCGCACGGTCGGGCAAGATCGCGTTCTCGTGGGCGTGGAGCTTCTTGATGGCGCTAAAGATGTAGTCCCAACGGCCCGCGTTGAGGCCCGCCGAGTGGTCGCGCAGCTCGTAGAGGATCTCCTCCATCTCGAAGGCAGCGGGGAGCGTCTCGATCAGCACCGTTGCGCGGATCGAGCCCTGGGGGACGCCGACTGCCTCCTGGGCAATCACGAAGGCATCGTTCCAGAGACGGGCCTCGAGGTGCGATTCGAGCTTCGGCAGGTAGAAGTACGGACCAAGCCCACGGGCCAAAAGCTCCTTGGCGTTGTGGGTCATGTAGACCGCGAGATCGAAGAGTCCAGCAGCGATCGGTTTCCCGTCGATCAGCAGGTGGCGCTCTTCGAGGTGCCAGCCGCGCGGACGCACGATCAGCGTCGCGATCTCGTCGTTGAGGCGGTAGTGCTTGCCCTCGGGGCTCGTAAACTCGAGCTCGCGGCGGATCGCCTGGCTGAGGGCAACCTGGCCGGCCAGCACGTTGTCCCAGGTGGGCGACAGCGCATCTTCGAGGTCGCACATAAACACGCGAGCGCCCGAGTTGAGAGCATTGATCATCATCTTTGGCTCGGCTGGGCCGGTGATCTCGACTCGTCGATCCTGCAGCGCAGGGGGTGCCGCAGCGACCTGCCAGTCAGCTTCGCGAATCGCCTGCGTCTCCGGTAGGAAGTCGAGCAGGTCGCCGGCGTCAAGCAGGAGCTGGCGGGCGGCGCGTGCCGCGAGCAGTTCGTTGCGGCGAGCGCCGAGTTCGCGCTGAAGTCGCGCTGCGAGTTCGAGGGCAGCGTCCGTCAGCACACCTTCCGCCACTGCGGGAATGGGGCCGACGATCTCGATCTCTGCTGCTGCGGGCACGGACGCGCTCCTGGGGGGTTCGGGTAAAGGCGATCATTTCATAGGCACCTACCGATCTGTTGCACGTGGCTCGTTTCGCGATTCCTGCTACAACAGGGCCATGCAGACAGGAACCGTGCACGTTGCGATCGCCCAAGCCGCTCCAAAGATGCTCGATCTCGACGGCTGTCTCGCCGAGGTAGAGCGACTCGCAGGCGCTGCGGCTGCGGCTGGTGCACAGATGGTGGTCTTCCCCGAGACGTGGATTCCGGGCTATCCGGTCTGGATGTATGGCCAGGCGCCCTGGGACGGCGAGCTGCAGAAAAATGCGTATGCGCGCATGCTCGACAATGCGATCGAGGTACCCGGCCCCGCCACTGAGCGCCTCGGCGCGTTGGCCCGCGAGCTGCAGGTGCAGCTCCACCTCGGCATTCAAGAACGCGATCTTCTGTCCGGCGGGACGCTCTTCAACAGCCTGCTCTCGATCGGCGCCGACGGCAGCGTGCTCGGCTGTCATCGCAAGCTCATGCCCACCCACGCTGAGCGCATGATCTGGGGTCGAGGCGACGGCAGCACGCTCAACGTCTACGACACCGAGCTTGGTCGGGTTGGTGGGCTGATCTGCTGGGAGCACTGGATGCCCCTCACGCGCATGGCGATGCATTCCCTGCGCGAGCAGATCCACATCGCTGTCTGGCCCGACGTCGGTCCGAACGCCACGCTCGCGAGTCGCCACTACGCGTTTGAGGGACGCTGCTACGTGATCGCGGCGGGTTCATCGCTCTCGATTGAGGAGATTCCGGAGGATCTCAAGGAGCAGACGTTGCTCGGTACCTGGAATAGCCAGGTCGCAAACGATGGACTGCTGCTGTCGGGCGGCTCGGGCGTGATCGGTCCCGATGGCGAATGGGTCGTTGGTCCGGCCGGCTCGGGCGAGGAGATTCTCCACGCCGAGCTCGACCTCGGTCGCCTGAGTGGAGAGTTTCAGCACTTTGATGCGGTCGGCCACTACAACCGGCCCGATCTGTTCTCGTTCTCGGTCGACCGGACGCCGCGCAATGCGGTGGATTGGACGTAGAGCATCGACCCACGCCCAGGTTGTGTGCCGACGATTGTTGCGACGTGGTGTGCCGACGATTGTGTTGCTTGCAACGTGGCGCGGTTGGCTGTAGGATTCGCTCATCTAGCGATCCCCGGAGGCATTCTGTATGAGAAAAACATTTAGAGCGGCGCTCCTTGTAGCGATGGCAGCAGTGATTCTGCTGGCAGCGGCGAACATCGGCGGGGCGCGTACGCTCAATCCAACGGTCCGGCAGCAGATGATCCCCTGTACTGTCGGGCAGCAGCCAACGCCGACGGTTCCCTGCCTGCCGGCAAACCTGCCTGATTGTGCTGCTGGTCAGCAGCCGACGGTGGAAGCCCCCTGCATGCCGACAAACATGCCGAATTGTGCTGCCGGGCAACAGCCAACGCAGCAAGCCCCTTGCGTGCCGAGCGGTCAGCAAGGCGGCCAGCAAGGCGGCCAGCAAGGCGGCCAGCAAGGCGGTCAGCAAGGCGGCCAGCAAGGCGGCCAGCAAGGCGGCCAGCAAGGCGGCCAGCAAGGCGGCCAGCAAGGCGGCGGTGGCGGCGGTTTCGACTATGGCAATATGAAGGATTGCGATCCTGGTGTGATGCCAACGCCAACAGCGCCGTGCAGGTTCGATATGCAGCCCTGTGCAGAGGGTCAAAGGCCTTCGATGTCTCAGCCATGCCGCCCGAACGGTGGAGAGATGGGTGGCAAAGACGAAGAAATGGGCGGGTTCGATGCGCCACCGTCGAACGACATCAAGAAGGAAATGCAGAACAAGTACATGGTCATCAACATTTCTACGGAGGGCGCCGGCGATAAGAACGGTAGCCTTGACGTCACCTACGTGAAGGTTGTGAGTGGGGTCAAGAAAGCCACAATGGATTACCTCAACGACCAGCTCGTTGGTGAGTCCTTCGTGATTCAGACCACTGCTAAGACCAAGTGCTTTGCCGACACAGCGGACCCGGACAAGATTCCGGACCTCGTGTCGTGTAAGGAGTTGGATGATGCGGCGGATAATTCGCCCGGCTCGATCAAGTCGCAGTTCCGTGGCAAGATCAAGTTCAACGCCGCGACCTACGAACCCGAGTTCACTGCTCAGAAGATTATCTTCCTGAAGGGCACGTTTAACATCGCCAAGATCTCTTAGAACGTCCGAGGGCTAATGCCCTCAATAAGAAGTTCGACGAGGCCCTCGTTCCAGCCGGAGCGGGGGCCTCTGTCGTGCTGGCTATTCCTTGACGACGAGGACGGTCTGGAGTTGCGAGTCGCCGCAGTAGGCGATGCGTGTCCCGCTCGCCGCCTCGGCCTGGAGCGCTGCGAGGACGTCGCCGTGGATCCGCTCGCCTGGTGCGAGTGCTGGGATGCCGGGCGGATAGGGCGCCGCCGTTTCAGCGGCAATTCGACCAACGGCGTCCGCTGCCGAGACGCGCTCGTGGTCGGCAAAGAACGCATCGCGCGGTGACATCGCAGTATCGGGGTCGACCGTCCAAGCCGTCAGCGGCACGATCGGGCGTGGCGTGCCACGGTGCTCCTCGATCGCGCGGATGATCTCGTCGACCATCCGATTGACCGTCTCGTCCGTATCGGCGAGGGTAATCACCGGACAGAAGGTGTCGCGGTCGGCGAACTCGAGCGTGACGCCGCGCTCCTCGAGCACGGTCGACACGGCCTGGCCGTCGGCACCCGTGCCGACCAACGTCAGCACGATCTTCGTTGGGTCGTGCATCAGCAGCGCGGGCGAGCGATCGGCGATCTCTTCGCCCACGACGCCAAGGCCCGGAACTTCGTGGAAGCGCACGCGGGCCTCGGCGGCCAGGCGGATCGCATTGCCGAGCAACTCTTCGCCCCGCTCGTCGAGTAGCGCACGGGCGCGATCGATGCTGGCCATGATGCCGCCTGACGGACTCGTCGTATGGAGACCCTCGAAGGCAGGCTCGAGGCGCTCAAGATCAATCCGCTCGGACTGTGCAAGCACCAGCGAGGACTGCGTAAAACCCGTGATGTGCTTGTGGACGCTCGTCACCAGCACGTCTGCACCTGCCTGCAACGCATGCGGTGGCAGGTCGGGATGGAAGCCGAGGTGAGCACCCCAGGCCGCATCGACCGTCAAGGGAATCCCGTGGGCGTGGACGAGCTTGGCGATCGCAGCGACATCCGAGACGCCACCGACGTAGCTCGGCTCGACGAGCATCACTGCCTTGGCGTCGGGATGCTCTCGCAGCGCCTGAGCAATGCGCTCGACAGGAATGCCAGCGGTCAGACCGGTCTCGGCGTCGATGTCGGGCTTCACCCAGACGGGGACGAGACCGGACAGCACGAGGCCGAAGAAGAGCGACTTGTGGAGTGTGCGCGCGACAATCACCTTATCGCCCGGCTTGCCGATCGTCATGGCGATCGCCATGTTGCCGTGCGATGAGCCCTGGACGGAGAATCCGGCCCAATCGGCACCCCACAATTCGCCCGCCAGCCGCTCGGCGCGTCGCAAACGACCGCTCGTGCCACTGAGGTTCTCCACGGCGCCATAGAGCGGCAGATCGAGCGCGAGCAAGGCATCGCTGAGCAGCGGGTTGCGCTTGTGGCCGGGGACCGTAAACGGTGTACCTGGAGTGTTGAGAAACTTCGTATATGCGTCGTACAAAGGCAGTTCGCTCATCGCGGTGCTCCCGTCATCGGTCGGCACGAATGCCAGCGTCTTTTGGTGATTCCCACGTCAGCCGTCCAGACCGCCATAGCTGCCGGCGCGGGCAGGATCCCGTTTCCTATCGCATTGAGCCTACCCGAGCCGGAGGACACGAGGACGCGGGTCTGGTACACCGTGCGCATGCGAGTGGTCCTGCAGCGGGTGACAGAGGCGAGCGTGACGGTCGACGACGAGACGGTCGGCGCGATCTCTGCGGGCCTCGTAGCGTTCGTCGGTATTGCCGAGGGCGATGACGCGAGCGTGGTGGAGCGTGCGGCTGCCAAGACAGCCGCCCTACGGATCTTTCGAGACGACGCGGGCCGCTTTGATCGCTCAGTCGTCGATCTCGGCGGAAGCATCCTCGTGGTCTCGCAATTCACGCTGCTTGCGGATACTCGTAAAGGCAATCGTCCGTCGTTTACGGGTGCCGCCGACCCTGGGCTGGCCGAGCCGCTCGTCGAGCGGTACGCAGACGCGTTGAGGGCACTCGGAATCACGATTGCGACTGGCCGCTTTGGGGCAGACATGCAGGTGTCGCTTGTCAATGACGGCCCCGTCACGATCGTGCTCGACGTCGCGCCGTAGTTCCCCGACGCGGAGCGAACCACGCACACCATTCCTCTGATACCCTTCGGCACGAGCGTGGTTCTAAGGCGCTCGGCCGAAACGGGCCAAGAGCCCGTTTTTTCGTTTTTGGACGAAGACAATTGAAGGAGGTGCCATGGAAAATCCAGCAGATCCACGAACTATCGTTGAGCAGCTGATTTCCGAGGTCCGTCCCGACATCTACCTCTGGGATGTCACGGCCGACGCCGGCCACGGTCAATTGCGCGTCATGGTCGATTGCGAAGGCGGTGTTTCGCTTGCAGTCTGCGAGGAGATCTCGCGAGCACTGATGCCGTTGCGCGAGGAATGGGCGCTCGAAGTTTCGTCGCCTGGCCTCGATCGGTCTCTGACGCGCCCGGATCACTACGCACGATCAATCGGGCGCGAGGCATCCTTCGTGATGCGCGTCCCGGTCGCCAATCGAACCGCCTTTGAAGGCGTGCTCGTGGCCGCCGGACCCGATTCTGTCACGGTCGAAACCGGTCGCGAGCGCCTCGAGGTGCCGTACGCCGATGTCAAGAAGTCAACCCTCATGTGGAAGCTGGTGAAGTCGCTATGAGTAAAGAAATTCTCGAAGCTGTCCGAGAGCTAGAACAGCAGAAGTCGATCGACTCTGAGATCCTGTTGGTGGCGCTTGAAGAGGCGCTTGGTGCGGCGTATCGCAAGACGCCCGACGCCAAGGGCAAGCATGCCCGCGTCGTGATCGATCGCGATTCTGGCGACTTTTGCGTCATGCAGATCGACGCCACGGATGATCAACTTGAGGAGCTTGGGCTGCTCGAGTACCCGTTGCCGCCCGAGATGAGCGAACTGCCGGTCGAGCCGGAGCGCCCGCGTCGCGAGCGCCCTGCCTTCTACATTCGTGCCGATCGCGATCCCGACCCGATCGATAACGAGCCCGAGGCGATTATCGATTGGGACGCGCTCGCCGCACACAACATCATCCAGTACGACGCCACACCGAAGAACTTCGGCCGCATCGCAGCGCAGACCGCCAAGCAGGTCATTCTGCAGCGGATCCGCGAGGTCGAGCGCGACATGATGTTCGAGGAGTACCAGGACCGCGTGGGCGACGTCGTGACCGGCATCGTTCAGCAGGCCGACAATCGTTACTGCCTCGTCGATCTTGGTCGTGTCGAGGCGCTGTTGCCTGGCTCCGAGCAGGTGCCTGGCGAGCGCTACGAGCATGGCGCACGCATCAAGGCCGTCATCATCGAGGTTCGCAGCGGTACGCGTGGACCACAGATCGTGCTCTCGCGACGCTCGGAAGAGATGATCCGCGAGATGTTTACGCTCGAGGTGCCAGAGATCGCCGACGGTCTCGTCGAAATCCGTCAGGTTGCCCGCGAGGCTGGCTATCGCGCCAAGATCGCCGTCGAGTCGAAAGTGCAGGGCGTCGACCCGGTCGGTGCCTGTGTCGGTCCGCGTGGTTCGCGCGTCCGCATGGTCGTCTCCGAGTTGCGCGGCGAGAAGATCGACATCATTCCTTGGAACGATGAGCCCGCGCGCTTCATCGCCAAGGCGCTCGCTCCGGCGCGCGTCAAGGAGGTGCTCGTCGACGACGAGAGCATGCAGGCGACCGTCATCGTGCCGGACGACCAGCTATCGCTGGCGATCGGCCGTGAGGGGCAGAATGCGCGTCTGGCAGCCAAGCTGACGGGTTGGCGTATCGACATCAAGTCGGAGACCGAGTTCGCCATGGAGGGCGACGAGGACTACGCGGGTGCCGACAACATCGCCAAGTACCTCGAGGCGCACGGCCACGACGAGCGCGCAATGAAGGCCTTCCTCAAGGAAGGTCGCGTCTCGATCAACGGCATCGTCGTGCGGCGCTACGAGCGCCTCGTTGGGCCCGAGGATGTCGTCACGATCGACGGCGACGCCGTCTAGCGCGGCAACGGTGGAGCCGACGCGAACCTGCGCCGGCTGTGGACAGCAGCGGCCGCAGAGCCAGCTCGTTCGGCTCTCGGTCGATGCCGCCGGCCTGCTCGTCGTCGGTCAGGCAAGCGGACGGGGCACGTATCTCTGCGCCAGCACAGAATGCGTCGAGCAGGCCGTGCGTACGCGAGCGATTCCACGGCGCCTGCGCGCCTCGTTGGAGGTCCCGACCGACCTTACAGAGCGCGTTCTAGCGGTGTTGGCGGGGGTCTAGAAGCCGCCTGACTGGTAGGATCATCCGCTGATGGCGAAGCGACGCATTGTTGAAATCGCGCGTGAGCGTGGGCTGGATCCAAATGAGGTCGCCCGCGTCCTGTTCGAGGCGGGCGTTCCGATCCAGCGCGACATGGTCGATGAGGTAGCCGCAGCGCGTGCCCTGGCAGGATCTAAGCCAAAGAAGGCACCCGTCAAGAAGAAGGCTGTTGCCTCGCCTGTTGCTCGCAAGTCCGCTGCAGATGCGCCGCCGCCCGATCCCGCAGCCGCCCACCCGAACGCGATCAAGATTGAGCCGCCGGCAACGCCGAAGGAAAAGAAGCCCACTACGAGTGCCGAAAGTGGCACGGAGCGGGCGCCTCGTACTGACGCGCCACGGCAGGCCCGCACCACGGGTGGCAGTCGGTTTGCGCCGCCTCCGCCTCCGGGCGACACCGCCGCACCGTTTGGTCGCAGTCGTCCCCAGCGTGGCGTGCCGCAGGGCAAGAAGCGTCGCGTTGTGATCGATTCCCAAGCTGCTCGAGGGCCGCGCGAACGCAATGTTCGCGGTGGCGATCGTGGTCGTGGTGAAGAGCGCGAAGAGAAGGTTGTGGTGCGCCCAACCGGCCCGGTCACGGTGCCGAGTGGTGTGACCGTCAAGGAGTACGCCGAGAAGCTCGGCGTCTCTACGGCCGAGATCATCAAGATGATGATGGGCCTTGGCGAGTTCGTCACGATCACGCAGTCGCTGACCGACGATGCAATCGAGCTAATTGCCACCGAGTTTGAGCGCCCCGTCACGATCAAGAGTGCCGAGGAAGAGATCGACGACATCGTGATCGAAGACGATCCCGAGTCGCTGCTGCCACGCGCACCGGTGATCACCGTGATGGGCCATGTCGACCACGGCAAGACGACGCTGCTCGATGCGATTCGCTCGACCAGCGTGGTCACGGGCGAGGCCGGTGGCATTACCCAACACATTGGCGCGTACCAGGTCAAGGTTGGCGACCGCGAAGTCACGTTCCTCGACACACCGGGCCACGAGGCGTTTACCGCCCTGCGTGCCCGCGGTGCCAAGTTGACGGACGTTGCCGTTCTCGTTGTGGCCGCCGACGACAGCGTGATGCCGCAGACGCTTGAGGCGATCGACCATGCCAAGGCCGCTGGCGTTCCGATCGTCGTTGCGGTCAACAAGATTGATAAGCCGGGCGCCAACCCGCAGAAGACCCGTCAGGACCTCGTCACGCATGGTCTGCAGCCCGAGGATTGGGGTGGCGACACGGTCTTCGTCGACGTCTCCGCCAAGCAGAAGACGGGCCTCGACAGCCTGCTCGAGATGCTCCTGCTCCAAGCCGATGTGCTCGAGCTGAAGGCCAACCCGAACGCGCCAGCCTCTGGTCCGATCGTGGAGTCGCGTCTCGACGTTGGTCGCGGTCCGGTTGCCACGATGCTGGTGCAGCGCGGCACGCTCAAGCCGGGCGACGCAGTTGTCGCCGGCGATGCGTGGGGCAAGGTGCGCATCATGCTCGACGAGCACGGCGTCAAGATGACCTCTGCTGGTCCGGCCGATCCGGTCGAGATCGTCGGCTTCGATAAGCCACCGCCGGCCGGCGAGATCTGCCGTGTCGTCGACTCCGAGCGCGACGCTCGTCACCTTGCCCAGAGGCGCGCCGCGCGTCTGCGCGCCGAGGAACTGTCTCGTCGCAGCCAGAAGTCGATTTCGCTCGAGGACCTCTTCAAGCAGGTCTCCGACGGCAAGGTGCGAGACCTCAACCTCGTCATCAAGGGCGACGTGCAGGGCTCCGTCGAGGCTGCTGTCTCCGAGCTCGACAAGATCAAGAGCGAAGAGGTCGCCGTTCGTGTCATTCACACGGGCGTCGGTGGTATTACCGAATCCGATGTCATGCTCGCTGCCGCCTCGAAGGCGATCGTCGTGGGCTTCAACGTCCGCCCGAACGGTGAGGCAAAGAATCTTGCCGAGCGCGAGGGCGTCGACATTCGCACGTACAAGATCATCTACAAGCTGACCGAGGACATCGAGGCCGCCCTCGTCGGTATGTTGACGCCGGACATCGTCGAAGAGATCACCGGTGGTGCCGAGGTGCGACAGCTTTTCAAGGCCTCGAAGATCGGAACGATCGCTGGCTGCATGGTCACGAACGGCCTGATCACGCGCGGCTCGCATGTTCGCGTCATCCGCGACGGCATCATCGTTGCCGACACCGAGATCGACACGATTCGCCACCTCAAGGACGAGGTCAAGGAGATCAAGGAAGGCTTCGAGTGCGGCATCGTGCTCAAGGGCTACTCCGAGCTTGTTGAAGGCGACCAGATCGAGGCGTACCTCTCGAAGAGCGTCGAGCGCACCGAGCTCTAGGGCTCGTCAAGGGCTTACACGTGTCGCGCGAGGCAGAGATCACAGAGCTCGGCGGTGGTGCTCATCGCATCACGATGCCGTTGCCGTGGGCTCTCGATCACGTCCATTGCTACGCGCTCGAGGCGCCCGAGGGTTGGACGATTATCGATGCCGGCTTAGGTACGCCCGGCACAGTGCGCCGTTGGGGCGAGGTACTCGAGCAGCTCGGCAACCCGAAGATCCATCGTCTCGTCGTGACGCACTATCACCCGGATCACATCGGCTGTGGCGGGCTGCTCGCCGACCTCGTCGAGCCGGTCGAGGTCGTGCAGGGGCGTCTCGACGCCTCGTTGTCGAAGAACGCCTGGGTCGACATGGATATCGAGGGCGTCTACGACCACATGTTCGGCAACGGCATGTCGGCCGAGATGGCGCGCGAGGCGGCCGACGACGAGGGTGGCTCGCCCGTGACGATACCCGAGCCCACGCGGCTCGTCGACGAGGGCGACCTGATCCGCATCGCTGACGAGGACTTTCGCGTCCTGCACCTTCCCGGGCATGCCGACGGCCACATCGCACTGCTGGGCGAGACGACGGGCCGCATGTTCGGTGGCGATGTGATCCTCGCGACGATTAGCCCGAACGTGGGGCGCTGGGAAGACACGGACTTCGATCCGCTTGGCCGCTACTTCACGACGCTCGAGCGGCTTGCCGAACTGTCGCCAACAATTGTCTATGGCGGCCATCGTGCCCCCGTTGATGATGTCGCTGGTCGTGCCCGCGAGATTCGCGCTATGCACGACGAGCGCCTCCTGATCGCACTTGGCGCCCTCCAGAATGGCGCTTCGTCCGCGATGGAGGTTGCCGCCGTGATCTGGCCCGATGGGCATGGCATGCACGAGCGCCGCTTCGCTCTCGTCGAGGCCCTCTCGCACGTCGAACGCCTGGTAGCCGACGGTCGAGCGACGATGTCGCCCGAAGGCCGTCGCTTCGCCGCCGTCTAGTCGCCCCTCGCGCCATCAACTCAGCGACCGCCATCCAGGGAGGACACCACAACCGCGCGGATGTCATG
>CAMAWJ010000018.1 GCA_945861955.1 Bifidobacterium breve | reverse complement strand
AGCTTCCGCAGCGGTGTACGACGGATGATCGAACCGATCGGCTCGGGAAAGTTGCGAGCCGCTTCCTGATACGAGCCATCGAGATTGCGTAGCGTCGGCGCGACGAGGCCGCAGCGCGGATGCTCCTCCATAAAGCGCACGAGGCGGGGCAGACATTCGAGCTGCGCGATCGCATCGGGATTGACGATCGCGAGGTAGTCGCCCGGCGCCGCGGCAAACGCGACAGCCTGGTTCTCGGCGTAGGAGCGGGTATCGGGCTGCTCGACCAGCACGCAGTCGGGATAGTCGGTGCGGATCAGCTCGGCCGTGCCATCGCCGGGGCGGTTCGCGACCACGACGATCGTCAACGCCTCGCCCATCTCCTGCTGACGCAGACCTGCGATCGCGTCGGGCAGATCGTCGGCCTGACCGGTCGAAGTGAGGGCTGCCACGACACTCGCGGGCGCACCTACGGCCACGGAACGAACGGCGCGTTGGCGCTGCGGCGATTCTGCGAGGACCTCGTGCCAGACAGCGACGAGGCGATCGGTGGCAGCCGTCCACGTCAGCTCGGCCACACGAACGAGACCTTCTGCGCGACAACGCTCCCTCACGCTCTCGTCGTCGAGCAGCGTCGCTAGACCAGTGGCAATCGCCGAAACAGACAGAGGATCCACCAGCACCGCCGCACCGCCCGCAACCTCGGGCAAGGCAGTTGCGTCGGCCGCAAGCACGGGCGTCCCGCACGCCATCGCCTCTGCGATCGGCAGACCAAAACCCTCATAGAGCGACGGAAAGGCAAAGACGCCAGCCGCGACGTAGAGATCTCGCAGCGCAGCCTCTCCCTCCACGTAGCCAACCCGATGGACCGCATCCGTGAGTCCGAGTTTGGTGATGCACTCGGCCAGCTCGTCATGGTCTTGCTTCGCGTTGCCGACGAGCACGAGCGGCGGCATCGTGCCTCTCGTTTCACGCACGCGGGCGTAGGCCTCGAGCAGGCGCAGCAGATTCTTACGGGGCTGCAGCGCGCCAATAAACAGCACGTAGCCTGGCTCCAAGCCGTACGCAGCACGCACGCGATCGGCTGCCGTTGGATCCGGGGCGTAGACCGTCGAGACCCCATTGGGAATCGCAATCACCTTCGCGGGGTCAAGCGCTGGCTGCGACTTGAGCACATCGAGACGTGCGTGCTCGGAGACCGTCACCACCCGGGCAGCGCGCCTCATCGACCACGGCACGATGCGCCCAAAGGCCAGTGCATCGGCTTTGGGCATCAACTCAGAGGCGAAGCGATACGACGAGTCGTGAACTGTGACGATTCCCGGGCACGGGAGACTCGGTGGCAAGACGTAGTTGCCGTGGTACAGCGCGGGTCGGTCGGCTCGAAGGCGCGCTGGCAGGCTGACGGCAACCCGGCGATAGTTGGAATCGACGGCGACAGCGACTGGATACACGACACCTGATGCCGTCATCGCCTCTGGCACTTTGGCGACATCCCGAACGTAGGCGAGCACCTGAAAATCGAGGTCGGACCGCGCAGCAAGCGCCGTCAGCAACCCCGTCGCGACAGTCTCGTCACCCGTGCGCTGGCGGCCGATGACATCGGCATCAAAGGCGATGATGGGCGGCATCGGTCAGCCGACGCGGCCGCCGCGCACGGGACGCTCGCGCGCCTCGTCCGGGAAGACCGCCTTATCGCCGAGCGAGAGCCGCGAGAACTGCAGGAACGACGTGACGAGCCGCCCCGGCGGCCGCGATGCACTGCGGACCGCGTAGAACAGGCGGCCTGGCTCGAGCCCCTTGACCGTCGCAGTGGCCAGCCGCTTCTCTTCGAGCTCGCGCTCGACGGCCAGCCGCGAAAGGAACGTCACGCCAAGCCCCGCCTCGACGGCAGACTTCGCCGACTCTTGCAGGCCCAACTCGGCAACGATATTGAGATCGCGCACCCGCACGCCAGCCGTGCGAAGCTCGCGCTCGACGACGGTGCGGACGCCCGCACCCTCCTGCTGGACAACGAGTTGGACATCGAGCAGGTCGCGCATCTCGATCTCTTGACCGGCAAACGGATGGTCCGCCGGCACAACCAACACGACCTCGTCGCGCAAGAATGGCTCAAACACCAGCGATCGATGCGGACGCTCAGCACCAACGATGCCGAACTCGAGCTGGCGATCCAGGATGCGATCGACAATCGTCTCGGTGTCGTCAACGCGCAACGAGACGATCACGTCGGGGTTCTCCTTATGGAACGCGCCGAGCAGCGCAGGCAAAATCCGCTCACCCGGTCCCGTCGATGCGCCAACCACCAAGTGGCCCGTCAGCTCGTCGCCCTCATCTTCCAGGCTCCGAAAGAGATCGCGCTCGGCCCCGAGGATGCGCTGGGCATGCCGATAGGCAACATTGCCGGCCTCCGTCGGCTCGACCACGCGACCCGAGCGATCGATCAGCTGACACCCAAGGCGCTTCTCAAGCGAACGAATTGCCAAGGACACGGCGGGCTGGGTGACGCCGAGCTGCTCAGCGGCCTGCGAAAAACTCGAACGATCGACGACGGCAACAAGGGCTGCGAGCTGTTTCGTATCCATGCTTAGCGCTCGATCCTTGGTCCAGCAATACTCTCGCGCAACGGCGACTGGGCGGCATCAAAATAGAGTCGCAAAGCCTCCTCGTCTGCGCCTCGATCCAAGGCCAGCTCGATCGCATCGAGACGCTCGCTCAACCACGCCGCATCGATGCGACCACGGCGTGCGCGCATCAGCTTGTCGTGATGCGTACGCTCGACGGACTCGTCGTCCGAGAACAGGCGCTCGTGCAATTGCTCGCCCGGACGGCGACCAATCACGACGACCTCAATGTCCTTGCCGGGCTCGCGACCCATTAGGCGAATCATGTCGTGGGCAAGGTCCCAGATCTTGACGGGGTCGCCCATGTCGAGCACGAAGACGTCGCCTGACTGTCCGACACCACCGGCCTGAACGATCAGCTGGACGGCCTCGGGGATCGTCATAAAGAAGCGCGTCATCTCGGGGTCGGTGACGGTGACGGGGCCGCCCTCGTCGATCTGGCGACGGAAGGTCGGAATCACCGAGCCAGACGACCCGAGCACATTGCCAAAGCGGACGGCCATAAAGCGCGTGTCGGGATGCTGCTGCGCCTCGGCCTCAACGACGTATTCGCAGAGCGCCTTCGAGGCCCCCATCGCGGTCTCGGAGATGACCGCCTTATCCGTCGAGACGAGCACGAAGCGCTCGACACCCGCATTCGCCGCGATCTCGGCAAGTGCGCGCGTCGCGATGACGTTGTTGCGCAACGCGCTGAACGGGTTGGCTTCCATCAGTGGCACGTGCTTATAGGCGGCGGCGTGGAAGATCACGCTCGGCTTGGCCTCGGCAAGGATCTTGCGCATGCGGTCCGAGTCCTTGACGTCGGCCACGCACGAGACGATGTTGGCAATCTCGTGCTCGCGCAGCCACTGATCAATCTCGAAGAGGTTGTCCTCGGCATGGTCGATCAGCGTCAGGCGCGCAGGCGAGAGTCGGCTGATCTGCCGCACCAGCTCTGACCCAATCGAGCCACCCGCGCCCGTCACCACAACAGACTGACCAGCCAAGTACCCACCCATCGAGGCAAGATCAAGGTTGACTGGCTGGCGGCCGAGGATGTCTTCGACGCGGACCTCGCGTAGACGCTGCAACAGGTTCGGGTCACCATCGAGCAGGTCGTAGAGTCCTGGCAGCGTCTTGACGGGCACTCCCGCGCGGCGACAGGCATCGACGACGCGCTGTCGCGCAGTACCGTCGGCACCCGGCATGGCGATCACGACCTCGTCGGGTGGTGAGGCCTTCAGAATTGCAGCCAACTCGTGCGTCGTGCCGTCGACCTTGACACCATGGAGGCGCATGCCCTGCTTGCGCGGATCGTCGTCGCAGAGGCGAATCGGCGTCATCCGGAGCGAGCGGTTTGCAAGCATCTCGCGCACGATTACGGAGCCCGCATCACCAGCGCCGACGACCAACACCTCGCGGCCGCGCGGGAACAACGTGCCCCGACCCTCAAGGATCGTGCGGGCAATCGCACGCACGCCAACCGTGCCGAGCAGCAGCAGCAAGAAGTAGATCACGAGGACGCCGCGCGGCGGCGTTGCCGCCACGGGTGGGAAGAGATTGGCGTAGAGCGCGACGACGACGACAGCAATCAGTGAGGCGCGCAGCAACAGGCGAACGTCGCGGAGCGAGACGTAGCGCCACCAGCGCGTGTAGAGGCCATTGAGCACGAAGACGGCGACCGTCAGCACCACGATCCAAGGGAGGGTCGCCCAAAACAGCGTGTTCGCCCAGATCGGCACCACGTCGAAACGCAGCTGAAATGCGAGCCACCACGCTACCGCGGCAACCGCAGCATCAGCCGCTAGATGACCGAGCCGATGCCAAGAAGGGAAACGCATATCAGCAATCATTATAGGTGCGTAGCGGTTCCCCTGCATGTCCTAGGCGACGGTTCGATCACGGGGGCGGACATGACAAGTGTGCACGTGTCATGTCCTCGGGCCAACTCCGAGCCAAACTTGATCCCGCTGGGTTAGACGAGACCATTGAGCGCCAGATCCACCAGCAGGGCGGGATCGCGCAGCGTCGGGGCGGCGGTTGGCCCGCGGGGAGCAATCACGAGGTCCTCCACGCGCGTCAGCTGCTGGAGTCGACCGTCGGCGATCAGCGCCCGATCCACAGCGCCGAGCGTTCCAGCGAACGTCGTCCAGACGGGCGTGCCAAGCACGACGGCCTCGCGATTCATCGTGCCCCCCGCCGAGATGACGAGGTCGGCCGTCGCGACGAGGCTGCGCGCATCGACGGCGTGCTCGGGCACGATCACGCGTGGCAGGTTGAGCGCACGAACCGCCGCACCCTGCTCTGCAGTCCGAGGCAAGACCACTTGGTCGGTATGGGGGTCTGCTGAGAGCGTCGCCAACACCTGATCGAAGAGCGGATTATCGGTGCGGTGATACAAGGCGAGCTCGGGCGGTGGCCGCATGATCGCCAGCAGCGCATCGGTCCGCACGCCAAGGCTTTTGCGCACCGACGGATCGGCTTGGAAGCCCCACAGCGCGTACTCCTCCTTCAGCCCTGGAAAGCGCACGACCTGTGATGCGCGCGCGCCATGAGCGGTGATCGCCTCGACGGGGATCGCATCGGGGATCAGTACGCGAGAGGCCAGCCGACAGTTGACGCCATGCTGCAAACGCGCACCCTCGTAATCGAACATCGTGACTGTGGGAAAGCCCAACAGGCGTGCAACGACAGGCTGATCCGTCGAACCGTGCGCCAGCCCGATGTCGAAGTCGCGGCTCTTCGCCCAGCGCCGCAAGGCATGCACGCGCCCGGCCGCTGCACGACCCTTGCCGATCCGTGAGCGCCCACCATGGCTGCCAATCTCCTCGACTTTGAGGCCATGCATGGCTGCCAGCTCGACCGTCTGCCCATACGGGCGGGCCGTCAACTCGACCGTCGCACCACGCGCCTCCAGCACCCGTACCAGCGGCGCCAGCACCAAGACGTGTGGCGCGTTGGTGAGGTCGATCCAGACGCGCATCGCGCCTTACGCGATCGGTACCAGCGCGGCCTCGAGCGCGCCAACAAGCGTCGCCTGGTCGGCCGGGGGCAGCGTCGGGTACATCGGCAGCGCGAGGCACTCGCGGGCAGCACGCTCGGTCTCCGGCAGGCTCCCGACCGCATAGCCAAGGTTGGCAAAGACCGGCTGGAGGTGATGCGGCGTGTCGTAGTAGACGACGTTGCCGACCTCTGCCGCCTTCAAGGCAGCCTGCACTGCGTCGCGATCCTGACAGCGGGCGACGTAGAGGTGATAGATCGGGTCGGCACCAGGCGCTGTGCCCGGCAGCTCGACGAAGCGATCAAGGCCTAGTTCGGCGTAGCGCGCCGCAGCGGCCTGACGCATGTCGTTCCAGCCAGCCAGCTCGGGGAGCAGGACCCGCAAGATCGCAGCCTGTAGCTCGTCAAGTCGGGAGTTCATCCCGATCTGCGTAAACGTGCGCTTGTCCTTCGAACCGTGGAAGCGCAACTCGCGGATGCGCTCGGCAATCTCGGTGTCGTTCGTGGTGACGAGACCGCCATCGCCAAAACCACCGAGGTTCTTGGTCGGGAAAAACGAGAACGTCGCGATATCGCCGATCGCACCGCAGCGAACGCCGTTGAGCGATGCTCCGAAGGACTGAGCCGCGTCTTCGATCAGGATCAGATCGTGACGATCCGCGATTGCTCGCAACTCTGCCATCGGTGCGGGATGCCCGAACAGATGGACGGCCATGATCGCACGCGTACGTGGGGTGACAGCAGCCTCGACAGCGGCCGGATCGAGCTGATACGTGTCGGCATCGATATCAGCGAAGACCGGCGTTGCACCCACGGCGCCGATCGATTCGGGAGTCGAGTAGAAGGTATAGGCCGGGCAGATCACTTCGTCGCCCGCGCCGATGTCGTACGCGCGCAAGGCGAGGATCAAGGCATCGGTACCGTTGGCCACACCAACCGCGTGCGCAACACCAATATCTGCAGCAGTTTCGACCTCGAAGGCTTCGACGTTAGGACCGAGGATAAAGACGCCGCTACGAATCACCTCGTCAACCGCACTCGAAATGCGGTCGTGGAGCGGCTCCCATTGGCCGCGCAGATCCATCAGTGGTACAGGCATATGCGGCAGGATACCGCCCTCGCCGGGATGGGGCGGTAGGCTGTACCCGTGTCGGAGATGCCACGCATGGTTACGGATGCCGCTGGCGTCGCCGAGGTCACCGCTGCGGCGCGCCAGGCAGGCACCTGCACGCTCGACACGGAGTTCCTCTGGGAGAAGACGTACGCACCTCAACTGTGCCTTGTCCAGGTCGGGGTTGGCGACGAAATTTGGCTGATCGACCCCCTCGCCGGTGCGCCCCTCGAGCCGCTCGGCGAGTTGATCGCCGACCCCGCCGTGGAGAAGTTGATGCACGCGCCGTCCGCCGATCTGATTGCCTTCGGGCTGCACTTCGGCACGCTGCCGGCCAACGTCTTCGATACGCAGATCGCGGCGGGTTTTGTTGGCCTGACTGCCAGCGCCAGCCTCGATCGCCTGCTCGAGACCGTCTTAAGGGTGCGCCTCGACCACAACGAGACGTTCTCCGATTGGAGCCGCCGGCCGCTCAAAGAGACGCAAATGCTCTACGGCGCCGACGATGTTCGCCACCTCGCACCGCTCGTTGCTGTGCTGCGCACCTCGCTTGCCGAGCGAGGCCGATCCGAGTGGGCTGCTGCCGAGATTAGCCGTCGTTTTTGCTCCGCCGACAGTGCTGGTGGTGACCCCGAACGCGCCTGGCGTAAGGTGCAGCGTCGCGGGCGCCTGTCACCGCAGGCGCAGGCTGTGCTGATCGACGTCGCTGCGTGGCGCGAGACCTCTGCTCGCCGTCGCGACCAGCCGGCTGGCTGGGTGATGAAGGACCCGACCGTTGTCGAGGTGGCGCGTGCGATGCCACGCTCGGCCAACGATCTGCAGCAGATCCGCGGGATGGGCAAGAGCCTGGGCGAGCGCGATACCGCCGAGCTATTGGCTGCGGTTGCCAATGGTCTGACGCGCACACCGCCACCCGCCGAGCGTTCCGTCCCTCAGCGCATCGCGAAGCAGGTCGAGGCCGTCGCCACGCTAGCCGTGCCGATGGCGCGCATTCGCTGCATCGACGCCGACCTCGCGCCCGAACTTGTTGCCAATCGTGCCGACCTCGATCGTTTTCTTGAGGCCGTCGTTGCGGGCGAAGATCTCTCGACCTTGCCGCTCGGTCAGGGCTGGCGCAAAGAGTTGCTTGGCGACGACCTGATCCGCCTCGTGGCGGGCAAGGTCAGCCTGTCCTTGAACCGGAGCGCACCCTTCCTGCGCATCGAAGACCGCTAACGATGAGCGCTAGTCGCCTCACCTTAGCGGTCGGTGTCGGCATCTTTACGCTGGTCGTCATCGCGATCCCAACAGACCTGATCTCCAACCCGATCTTCGGGCGTCAGATCGAGGCCACGGTCTGGGCCTGGCCCGTCGCGCTGCTGACAGCCGTCTTGGCCGGCGTGTTGATCGCCCTCCCCCGCCCCTCCAGCTGCCGGCCCGCGACACGCACCGGCATCGTCGGTGGCGGCCTCGCCTATCTGGCGGTCGGGTGCCCGACCTGTAACCACCTCGTCGTGCTCGCACTGGGCACCACCGGTGCACTAGCCTGGTTTTCGCCGATCCAGCCATTCCTGGCTCTGATCGGACTCGCAATCCTCGGCGGCGCGATTATCCACCGGGTCTGGCTGGTGCGTGAGGCGGACACCACATCCGCGCGGTTGTGATGTCCGCCTAAGGAGCAGCGGCAACTACTAGGACAGCCAATAGCCCGCAGGCGGACATCACAACCGCGCGGATGTGGTGTCCGCCCCACGCAACGACGCTTCGGGGTCGTCGTTGACGACCCGGTAGTACGTGTCGCGCTGGATCGGCTTGTAGCCCGCGTTGCGAATGATGCGGCAGAAGTCCTCGCTCGTTGCGCGGTACGTCGTACCGGCACTCGAGACGACGTTTTCTTCGAGCATCACGGAGCCGAGATCGTCGGCGCCGAAATGCAAGGCAACCTGGCCGATCTTCATGCCCTGCGTCACCCACGACGACTGGATGTGCGGAATGTTGTCGAAGTAGAGGCGCGAGACGGCCTGGACCAACAGGTACTCAAACGAGGTTGGCGTCTGGTTGACGGTCTTGCCGAGCTCGGTGTTATCGGGCTGGAAGGTCCACGAGATGAAGGCGCGGAAGCCCGGGACCTCGTCCTGGAGTTCGCGGATGCGTCGGAAGTGCTCGACGCGCTCCTCGAGCGTCTCGACGTGGCCGTACATCATCGTGGCGGAGGTCGTCATGCCCTGACGATGCGCTTGGCGCATGACCTCGAGCCACTCGTCGCTCTTCGTCTTCTTCGGAGCGAGAATCTTGCGCACGCGATCGACGAGAACCTCGCCACCACCACCCGGAATCGAGTCGAGACCAGCATCGCGCAGGCGCGAGATCGTGTCGGCGAGGGAGAGATCGGCGCGCCGCGCGATGTACGTCACCTCGGGCGGTGACAGAGCGTGCATGTGGAACTTCGGATACCGCTCTTTGATGTCGCGGAACAGGTCCTCGTACCACTCGATCGACAGCTCGGGGTTGTGGCCACCCTGCATCAAACAGCCGGTCCCACCAACCGCGATCGTCTCTTCGATCTTCGCGAAAATGATGCGCTTTGGCAGCACATAGCCCTCGCGCGTATCGCCCGGCTTGCGATAGAAGGCGCAGAAGTTGCAGTCCGTCACGCAGACGTTCGTGTAGTTAATGTTGCGGTCGACGATGTACGTGACCTCGCCCGGATTCGCCTTACGATTGCGGATCTCGTTGGCCGCCGCACCGATCGAGACCAGGTCGCGCGACTGCATCAACGTCAGGGCGTCAGCATCGGACAACCGCTCGCCCGCGAGCACACGATCCAGAATCTCGGTGATGGTGCGAGTGGAATCGACGACGGCCATTAGCCTCTTGCTCCTTGCGTTGCTCCCGCAAACTCAAGTGTGGGAGCCGAATCGATGATGCCCGCTTCTGCGGCTAGTTCGAAGTATCGCTGCAATCCCTCGCGCTTGCGGTCGCTAAAGCCGTAGTGCAGGTTGTCGAAGTAGCGGGCGAGGAAGCCAGCAGGGAAGCCGTAACGCTCGGCAGCAGCCTCGGCGACTAGCGCCGCGTGCTCCGAGGCATCGGCGACGGCAGAGGCGAGCGCGTGATCGAGAACGAGTAGCCGGTCGACGGCAACGGTTCGACGAGCAGCCCAGACGGCGAACACCATCGGTAGCCCGGTGCGCTCGAGCCAGAGCTCGCCGAGATCGTGGTGCGGCGTCGGATCTTCGATGGCCGAGCGCAGAGCCTCGTCGCCGATCAAGAGCGTGGCGTCCGCTGGCAGGCCCTCGGCGCGAATCTCGACGTTCGGGAACAACACCCGTACGAGTGCAACCGACGCGGCACTCTTGGCAGTCACGGCAATCGAGGCGATCGCTGGCAGCGGGACATCCGTGACGAGGTTGACCGAGTCGACCTCGCCCTCAGAGGCAATACAAATCGAAGGCAGCAACACCCAGTCGGCCGCGTTGTGCGCGTAGGCAATGCTGGAGACGTTGGCGACATCCAGCTCGCCCGCGGCGAGCAGCGCGTTGAGCCCCGTCGGCACAGCCAGCGTCTCCTCGATCGTGCCCGGCTCGAGTCGATGCTTGAGTGACCACGCCAGCGGGAAGGTATTGATGAAATCTACCCGGCCGACGCGCAGAGGATTCACCGATCCCACCGCCGCAACTCGTTGTAGAACGTGTCGCGCTGAACGGGAACCTTGCCGGCCTCCTGAATGACGCGGACGAGGTCGGCAACCTTCTCTTCCGTCGGCGTCACAGCACCGGCAGCGTGAGCGATTTTCTCCTCCACAACGGTGCCCTGAATGTCATTGGCACCAAAGGAGAGACCAACCTGGGCGAGCGGCGTGGAGATCATGATCCAGTACGCCTTGACGTGCTCGATGTTGTCGAGCATCAGGCGCGAGACAGCGATCATCTTGAGGTCGTCCTGACCGGTCGAGAACTTCCAGCCGCGGCGCTCGAAGACCGTGTTCTGCGGGTGGAACGGCAGCGGGATAAAGGCCATGAAGCCGCCCGTCTCGTCCTGCAATTCGCGCAACGACAGCAGGTGCTCGATGCGCTCCTCGTACGTCTCCACGTGGTTGTAGAGCATCGTGCAATGCGTCTTGAGGCCCAGGCCGTGCGCGATGCGATGCGTCTCGAGCCACTGTGCCCCCGGCTCCTTGCCTGGTGCGATGATCTTGCGCACCCGCGGCGAGAAGACCTCGGCGCCACCACCAGGCAGCGTGTCGAGCCCAGCGTCGATCAGTGCGCGCAGCACCTCCTCGTGGTTGAGGTCGGAGGTACGCGTCATGTGATGAATCTCGGAGGCCGTGAAGAGCTTGAGGTCGACGCCCGGGAGGCCCTTCTTGAGGGCCGCGGTGATGTCGACGTAGTACTGGAAATCGAGGTGGGGATTCTCGCCACCGACCATGTGGATCTCGGTGAAGTCCTGCGTCGAGCGCACCTCTTGGGCGTGTGCGACGAGGTCGTCGATGTCCCACATGACTGCGTCGGCCTGCTTCGACGTGCGAGCAAACGCGCAGAACTTGCACTTGACCCGACAGATCGTCGTGTAGTTGAGGTACAGGTTATTGACGAAGAAGACTTCGTCGGTACCGCCGCGCTGACGGCGTGCGAGGTCGGCGAGGGCGCCAAGCTCGAGCACGTCGTGCGACTCGAGCAGCGTGATGCCGTCGTCCAAATCGAGGCGTTCACCCGCAACGACCTTCTCGCGAATCTCCTGAAGTTCCGTGTTACGCGTGATGGTTGCCATGACAGATTCCCGTCGGTGGTGTTCTATGTATCGCGGTCGACAACACCACGGACGACCATCCGCAGGGGCGTCGTGTCGAGGTCGCCGGTGATTAAATCGAGGGCCTCTTCGGCCTTCCGAACAAGCTCGCGTGCCGTATCCCGTGCCTCATCGATCGCGCCTAATTCGCCGACGCGAGCCAAGAGTGGAAGCACTGCTGCTGGCTCTGGCTCGTGACGCAACGCCTCCGCAATCTCGGCGTCGGCGCGCGCGGCGTAGAGCAGCGGCAGCGTTGCCGTGCCACCGATCAGGTCCGTGCCGAGCACCTTGCCGGTCGCAGTGGACAGCCCATCACAGTCGAGGATGTCGTCGGCAACTTGGAAGGCGAGCCCAAGCAGGCGCCCATACTCGGCGAGCGCCTTGGCATCGGCATCGCCAAGACCGCCGAGGCGACCACCAAGCCCGCAGGCAGCCGCGAACAGACGTCCTGTCTTGAGCGTGCAGCGCTCAAAGTATTGCTCCGGCGTCGTCTCGGGACGGCGCGTCTGCAGCATCTGCAAAGCCTCGCCTTCCGACAGGCCGAGTGCAGCCTGGGCCAACAAGATGAGGCTGTCGATATCGTCGGTCTCGGCGAGCACTGCAAACGCTCGAGCAAACAGAAAATCGCCCGTTGCACCCGCGATTAGATCGCCGTGCTGGGCCCACACGGTCGGACGCCCCCGGCGCAGCGAGGCGTGGTCGAGCACGTCGTCGTGCACGAGCGTGGCCATGTGTACAAGCTCGACGGCACTGCCAGCCCGGACGAGGTTCTCGTCGGACTGCCCCGCGGTGGACGACGAGAGCAGGACCAGCAATGGGCGTAGGCGCTTGCCGCCAGCCGCGAGCGTCTCGGCTGCCGTGGCCGCCGTCGAGCCACCAACCCACGCGACATCGTCGGCCAAGCGCTGCTCGACCCGCTTGAGGTAGTCACTGATGCGCGGCAGAGCCAGCAGATCGGCGTAGGTGAGCGTGCTCATGCGGCGCTCCGTCGAACCGTGCCGACGTGGAGCGCCACGATGCCACCGCCGAGGGTACGAAAGCGCACGTCGTCCAGGCCGGCTTCGTACATCACGTGTGCGAGGCTCGTGGTACCCGGAAAGCGCTTGACCGACGCGGGCAGATAGGTGTAGGCCGCGTTCCCCTTGTCGACGAGCCGCCCCACACCGGGAACAAGACGATCGAACCAAAGCGAATGGAACTTCGAAACGACACCAGACTCGGGCGTAGTGATCTCGAGGCAGACAACCTTGCCGCCCGGTCGGACGACCCGGACGAGCTCGCGAAAGCCGAGCCCAAGGTCGGCGACGTTGCGAATGCCAAAGGCCACCGTCGCTGCTGCGAAGCGGTCTTTTTCGAAGGGTAGATCCAGCGCATCGCCGTGGATCAGCGTGGCCTGGTCGACGCCGCGCTTGGCAAGCTTGATGCGCCCGCGATCGAGCATGCGCTCTGCAAAGTCGAGCCCAACCACCTCACCACTCGGACCGACGCGTTTGGCGAGCTCGAGCGTCAGGTCGGCTGTGCCGCAGCAACAGTCGAGCACGCTGGCACCCGCGCCAACCTCGGTCGCTTCGGCGGCGAGGCGACGCCAGCGCACGTCAAGCCCACCCGTCATGACGCGATTCATCGCATCGTAAGGACGGGCGATCCGATCGAACATTGCCTCCACGCGCTCGGGAGGCAGCGTGCCCGCTTCGGCGCTGTACTTGACGGGGAGATTGTCACCGCTCATGCGTCAGCGCCCCAGCGTGGCAAGAGTTCGTTGTCGATGCCACAGAGATCAAGCACGCGACCCGCGACGAAATCAATCGCGTCGTTCAGCGAATCCGGGTGCGTGTAGAAGACTGGCATGGCGGGGGCGATGATCGCGCCGGCTTCAGCCAGCGTCGTCAGGGTGCGCAGGTGGAGCAGCGACAGCGGCGATTCGCGCGGTACGAGGATGAGCTTACGCCGCTCCTTTAACGCCACGCCCGCGGCACGGTGAATCAGGTTGGCCTGGCTCGTAGAGGCGATCGTGCCGCACGTCGCCATCGAGCAGGGGCAGATCACGTAGGCATCGACCTTGGCAGAGCCCGAGGCGTAGGGAGAAAACCAGTCTTCGGCGCCGTAGAGCGTGGCTTGGCCGCCGCCGTACTCTGTCAGTAAGCGTTGGATCGCCTCAGGGCCCGGGATCGAACGATCGCGATACACCTCCCACGCGATCACCTCACCCGCCGCTTTGGAGGCGCAGACACCGATCTCGGCCCCCGCGGCCGCCAACCCCGCGAGTACGCGGGCGGCATACGGTGCGCCAGAGGCGCCGGTGATTCCAAGGAAGACTCGCATAGTCAGTAGCAGGCGTTGCGTGCAGGATACGACAGTACGGGGTCGTGCCCCGCTAGGTGATTCGCGACCCGCCGCCCCGCGGATGCTCCGCGCCACGACCGACGCTCACTCGGGCCACGTGAGCCGCCCGTAAACGACGGACGGCCGGGTGGTGCCACCCGGCCGTCGTCACCATCAAATTCGTGTCTCCGAGCGGATTACGGACCGGCCGCGCTGGAGGGGGTGCCGGCAAATATGCCGCCCGCCTTCTCGCACGAGGCCGGATAGTCCTTAGCGGTGGCCGCACCCGGACCTGGCGTCGTGCCGACCGCAGCCGACCACGTTGCGACGTATCCAGCGAGACACGAGATCTCGTCCTCCGTGTAGGTTGCCTTAAAGGACGGCATCGAGCCTTGGCCATTCGTGATCAGTGCTAGCGCCGTCGCGTAGTCCGGCTTCGCTTCGTCGAGCACCGGTCCAACGTTGCCAGCAGTACCTGCGTTAGCGAGCACGTGACACGTCGAACAGGCACCGGCCGCAAAGGCCGCTGCCCCCGGCTCAGTTGACGCCACACCACCCTCGGCTGGAACCTTCGACCCGTAGAACGTCAACGTCAACAACACAATCGGGACCATCACGCCGATCGAAAGCGCAATCGGTCGACGCGAGAGCCGACGATCGGGGTTGCGGTCGATGAACGGCCAGCCGATCAAGAGCACCATCCAGATCGTCGGGATGATGATCGTGCCAACGATCAGCAGCTGAGGCGTCTTGAAGATACGCAGCAGCTCGAAGAGGAAGAAGAAGTACCAGTCAGGCTGCGGGTGATAGCCCAGCACGCCGGGGTCGGCTTTCGCCTCGTAGGCAGGTCCGAGCAGACCGCCGGTGCGCTCGGCCATTGGATCGGTTGGGATCGCCCCAAACTGCGCGTACCAGAGAACCGTAATCCCCATGATCAGGGCCACAACGATCAGGCTGACGATCGTGTCATGGAAGACGACATGCGGGAAGAACGGCTTACCATGGCGCTGTTGGAAGGCGTACTCGCGCTGATACCCCTCACGACGTTCGCGTGCAGTTAGACGTGGCATCAGACGTCACGCTCCGTTGGCTCCATGCGCGACCAGGGCGGCGATGTCACACCGAGCCGGACGACAAGCAGCATGTGCAGGAAGATCAGGCCGCCAATCGCGCTTGGCAACACCAGCATGTGCAGCGAGTAGAAGCGCGACAGCGTGTGGGTACCGATCTCTGGGCCTACCATCAGGATGTACGAGAGTGCCGGTCCGAGGATCGGCGCCGTGCCATTGATGTTGACGCCGACGATCGTGGCCCAATAGGCGCGCTCGTCGAACACCAGCAGGTAGCCGGTAAACGACATGCCCATCACGAGGATGAAGATGATCGCTCCCGTGATCCACGTCATCTCGCGCGGATACTTGTACGCCCCGAAGAGGAACGTGCGTCCCATGTGCAGGAAGAGCAGCACCACCATGACGGACGAACCCCACTTGTGCATTCCGCGCACGAGCCAACCGAGCGTGGCCTCGTTGGTGATCCACTGGATCGTCATCCACGCGGTTTCCGGAGTCGGCTGGTAGTACATCGCCAGAATAATTCCGGTCGTCGCTTGCAAGATGAAAACGGTGATGAGTGCCGAGCCGAGCGTCTGCAGCCAGGAAATGTCCTTCGGGACGTTGCGGAACAGCATGAATTTGCCGAACGAGATCGCGCCGGACCGCTCCTCGACCCAGTCGACCGGCAGCATTGCGAGTTCTTTCGGTGGCGGCAACAATGTAGACATCGTGATTTCCTGCCTCAGGCTGGGGATGGGTACAGCCAACCGAGCAGCCCACCAACAGGCGCACCGGGTAGCTTGAAGGTATCGGTCATGACGACTTTGCCGTCAACATCTTGGGTCGCAAACGGGCGGCCCACGTAGAGCGTGCCGCCTTCGACCTTGTACTCGAAGCGATTGAGCGGCCGCACGGGTGGGCCGGCGGTGACGATGCCCTCGGTGTCGTACTGCCCGCCGTGGCACGGGCAGGCAAAGTTCGTGGACTTAAACTGGACCGGGCAGCCGAGATGCATGCAGACGTTCGAGATGATCGTGAACTCTTCGGCACCATCGCGGCGCACGTAGGCGACCCGACGATCGAGCTCGCCGAGCTTGCCACGCTCGAAGATGACAGGCTCGTACGTGCCCTCCTTGAAGTCCTTGTTGTCGACCGGACCGAAACTCGCCCAGTACCAATCCTCCGTTGCGAAGGCGGGTCCGAGGACGAAGCCCACGACGGGAACGGCGATGGCCACACCAATTAGGCCACCAAGGCCGACGGTTGCGCCTGTCAAAAATTTGCTGCGGCTAATGATCGCACGAGGATCCGCCGGGTCGCCATACGACGATGCTCCAGCTTTATCAGTGTTCTTAGCCACGTGCAATACCTTCGGTCACATAGGTATCTTGGGGGTGGTGCCCCTGAGATGTCAAAGTCGACACGAAACGCACAATCCCCAAGCTGATCATTTTGCACTCGTTTCGGCGTGCTGGAGCGAGCACGAATTGATGCAGTAGCGCATTCCTGTCGGCCCTGGACCATCCGGGAAGACGTGCCCGAGATGGCCGCCGCAGCTCTTGCAGACGACCTCGATGCGACGCATGCCGTGCGCGTTGTCTTCGCGCGACCCCACGTTGTCGTCGAGCACGGGGCGCGTGAAGCTGGGCCAGCCGGTGCCCGAATCGAATTTGTCGTCCGAGTGAAAGAGCTCTGTCCCGCAACCAGCACAGGCGTAGACGCCCGGTGTGTGGTCGTCGACGTAGGCGCCAGTAAACGGCGGCTCGGTTCCTTGCTGGCGCAGCACGGTGTACTGCTCCGGCGTCAGCAGCTGGCGCCATTCCTCGTCTGTGCGTTGCATGCTCACGTGTTCCTCGGGAAGATTCGTCGCTCGTAATGTCCGTCTGCGAGCATACCCAGCGTTGTCACCGGAGTGCCCATCTAGCGGACGCTCCCTGGCATCTCAATGCCAAACGAGGCCCACCGCGCATCGACCTGCGCCTTGACATCGGCGGGAATCCGGTTGACCTCAGGCCAGCCACGCTCGTACCCCTCGCCCTCCCACACTGCCGTTGCATCGAAGCCGATCTTGCCTCCGAGCGCCTTGATGCGGGCAGCATGGTCGAGTTGATCAATCGGGCCGTAGGACATCAGAATGTCGTGAGCAGGATCGACGTTGGCGCCGAGTTGCCAGACGACCTCGGTGTAGTTGTGCACGTCGACCCATTCGTCGACCACAATCACGGCCTTCGTCAAGGACAGTAAACCGGTACCCCAGATCGCGCTCATCACCTTTTGCGCATGCCCGGGGAAGCGCTTCTGAATCGAGACGATCACACAGTTATGAAACGTGCCCGCGTAGGGAATGTCGTAATCGACAACCTCGGGGAGCGTCACGCGGACGGCCGGGAGGAAGATCCGCTCGGTCGCCTTGCCCAGCCAGAGGTCCTCGCACGGCGGCGGCCCAACCACGATCGACGGATAGATCGGATCGCGGCGCGACGTGATCGCCGTCACGTGCATGACCGGAAAATCATCGACCGGCGTGTAGTAGCCCGTGTGGTCACCAAACGGACCCTCGGGCTTCGTCTCGCCCCGCACGCAATAGCCCTCAATGATGATCTCCGCATTCGCGGGGACCTGCAGGTCGACGGTCTTGCACTGAACCACATCGATGGGCTTATCTCGCAGCCAGCCAGCAATCATGTACTCGTCGATGTGCTTGGGCAGCGGCATCGAACCCGAGTACGTCGTAATCGGATCGGTTCCGAGCGCGAGCGCGACTTCCATGCGCCCCTCGCCTTCGCGATGATCGGCAGCGCCGTCCTTGTGCATTTGCCAATGCAGACCGAGCTCATTCTTGCTGTGCTTTTGGAGCCGATACATGCCAACGTTGCGACCGCCCGTGACAGGATCCTTCGTGATCACGTTGGCAAGCGTCATGTAGGGACCACCATCGTTCGGCCACTGGAACTGGATCGGCAGGAGGTCGAGATCCGGCTCGGGCCAGACGACCTCTTGGCAGGCACCAGAGCGCACGACCTTGGGACGTGCATCTGCAACGCCTTTGAGGCGGCGGAGCGCCTGCACTTTGTCCTTGAGTCCCTCCGGCGGCTTCAGGTCGAGCAGCTCGGCAATCTCGTCACCAATCGAATCGAACTCGTCTCGGCCGAGCGCCAGCAGCATGCGTCGCTCCGTCCCGAACTGGTTGATCAAGAGCGAGATTTTCGAACCTTTGACGTTGCTGCACAACAGTGCAGGACCGCCACCCTTGAGCGCGCGATCGGCGATCTCCGTGATCTCGAGATATGGATCGAGCTCTTGGGTGATCTCGACGAGCTCGCCCTCACGACGTAGCAGTGCGATCCAGTCGCGGAGATCCTTCGGACCGTTCACCGGACATCCCCCATCAGGCGTCGGTGTTCCTGGAGCGGACTGAACGCATCCGCGTCGGAGACCAGTGCGCAAAGCAGCGTGGGGTCACCACTGCGCAATGCTTCGCGCGCGGTAAACAACGCGTTGTCACGCGGACCAGCGAGATGGCGGGCGGTGGCGAGCCACAACTCGGCGTCGACAATCACTCCGCCCTCTGCCCGCAGATGGGCGGCCAAGGAGACGAGGTCGGCGAGCGCAGCGATCGCCTCGACGTCGCCGGCGGCACAGACCTGCACGAGCCCAGTGGCATAGAGGTAGTCGCCAAGCAGGAGTGCCTGCTCGCGGTCGGGGGCTGCAAAAGCGCGACCGCGCGGGGCATGGTGCACAAGGTAGCCCTCATAGATCGTCTCTACGCCGTCTGCAAAAACCTCGCCTGCCACTGGACCAAAAAGTTCGTCGCCGTCACGCTCGGGCAGCTCGAGCAGCGAGCGCGCCCAGACATCGCTGCTGCGCGCAGCCGCGTCGGCGATGCGATCAACGCGCGACGAGGTGCCTACGCCAGCCATCGAGCAGCATCCACGGCGCTGTAGGTGATAACCGCGCGAGCGCCAGCACGGCGGATTGACAGGAGCGACTCGAGCATCGCGGCGTCGAAGGTGAAGGCCCCAGCGTCCGCGGCGTGGCGCAACATCGCGTACTCGCCCGACACTTGGTAGGCAAGCACGGGTAGATTGCTCTGCTCCGAAAGGTCGGAGATGACATCGAGAGCGGTAATTGCTGGTTTGACCATCAACATGTCTGCCCCCTCTTCTTCGTCGATCAGCCCCTCGCGGACGGCCTCGATCCGGTTGGCTGGATCGAGCTGGTGCGAGCGTCGATCGCCGGCCGAAGGAGTCGAGTGCGCGGCATCGCGGAACGGCCCGTAAAGAGCCGAGGAGAACTTCGAGGAGTAGGCCAAGATGCCGACAGATTCGGCAAAGCCCTCCTCATCGAGCGCATCGCGGATGACGCCAATGCGTCCATCAAACATGTCGGAGGGCGCAACGAGGTCGGCGCCCGCCCGAGCGTGAGCGACAGCAGCGCGCGCAAGCGCCGGCAACGAGGCATCGTTGAGAATCTCGCCGTTGGGGCCGACGAGCCCACAGTGGCCATGGCTCGTGTACTGGCAGAGGCAGACATCGGTGGCGATCACGAGCCCCGGCGCAGCCGAGCGAATCGCGCGGACCGCCGTCGGCGTGGGACCATTCGGATCCCAGGCAGACGTGCCCTCAGCATCCTTCTCGTCCGGCAGGCCGAAGAGCAACACGCCGCTGACACCGAGTGTCGCCGCCTCAACCGCCAGCTCGGCTGCGAGGTCCGGCGTGACGCGATCGACGCCAGGCAATGCACCAATTGGCTCACGACGACCCTCGCCGGGCAACACAAACAGCGGCAGGATCAACTGCGCGGGCGTCAGCACGGTCTCGCGCAGCATGGCGCGGAGCCCAGGTGTACGGCGGTTACGGCGTGGTCGGCTCTCAGGGAACACGCTGGAAGGGTAGGCGAGGTCGTGCCGCCACGGCGCCTACGCAGTCCCGCAGCACAACCTAATCGATCTGAAGCGTGGCCTCTGGCAACGCGCCCGTGTCGACCGGAATTGTCTCCGTGACGTCGGTCACGACCTCAACCGTCTCAGTGACGTCCGTAAAGACCTCAAATGTCTCGACGGGCACGGTATCCGTGACGACGCCCGGGAGTGGCAGCGTCTCGTCGGTCACCGTCAGCATCAACGCGTCCGGCTGCGGAAGCGTGAATGTCGGAATACCCTGATCATCTGCGGTGTTGGCCGGCGAGTCGCTCGTAAAGAAATCTCCCCCGTTGATCGCGGCAGCAGCAAGCACGACCGCCACCAGGGCGATCGCCCCGACGATCACCGCCAAGGCTGCGTCCGAGATACCGCGCCGCGGGGTCGTTGGCAGCGGCGGAGCAACCATTGGTGCTGGCATCAAGTCCAGTGGAAGCGCGACGCCCGCCATCACACGCAGGCGCTCCGCAACCAACGCAGCAGGCGGTGGCGGTCGGCGAGGATCGTCGGACAAGAGCGCGAGCATCAGGCCGTTCAAGGCGGGCGCGATCTCGGGCGTAAAGCTTGCGGGCGAGGCCGGCGGCTGCGTCGGCTCGCGACCCGTCACCAACAGATAAAGCATGGCACCCAGCGCCCGAACATCGCTCGCGGCTATTGGAGCCATTGCTCCGGTCGCGATTGCCCCGGCGCGTGCAAGGCCAGAGCCCATGACAACGGGGCGGCCGGAGGCGTCGAGCACAATGGCGTCGGCCACGAGACCACCATGGGTCTG
>CAMAWJ010000017.1 GCA_945861955.1 Bifidobacterium breve | reverse complement strand
GGTCGATCATCTCGCGGGCGAGGTAAACGAGCGTCGCATCGTGATCGCGCCAACGCTTGCCGTTCGCGCGTCCTCCGGGCCGGTGACCTAGAAGACGGGCTTGGGCGGGTTGGGGTCGTACGGGCTGACCCAGCCATACGGTGGCGGTTCGAGCACGTTATCGCCGGGTGGGAATGCGCCCGGGCCGACGATGTAGGTAGCGGGCTGAGACGCATAGGTCGAGACGAAGACGTCATGTGAGAGGACTTCGCCATCGCGGGTCACGTCGCGGGTCACGTCGACGGCGAATCCTTCTTGCCCGTCGACGTATTGGATGACCTGCTTGGCGGGCGCAAACGGGTCTTCCATGTAGCGCTTCTCGGGCGGTTTGATGTCGTAGCGCTCGCTGACGCTTGTCTCGACCGTGCGGCCGTCGCTCGGTGCCGAGTAGAGGTTGACGAGCATCGTGCTGGCATCGGAGGTGGCGCGAATCAGGATCGGGTGGGACGTGTTGTTGTTGAACCTAAGATCGAGGTCGGGCCAAGACACGGTGGCATCCATACCGAGGCCGTATTGCGGGATGAAAAAGCCATGGTTGCGGCGATCGACAATCTGCAGTCCCATCGCGAAGGCGGCGTCGTAGAGGGTTGTCGCGACCTGGCAGACGCCACCGCCGATCGATGGAATCATGAGCCCGTCGACGATCGCCAGCCCTTCAAGAAAGCCGCGCTCGGGTGAGCGTGGGCCAACCGAATCGTTGAAGGAGAACGTCTCGCCCGGCATCACGAGCCGGTTATCAAGAATCTCGGCCATTAGCGCCACGTTGTGAGTCCGATTGGAGGAGGAGTCACCGAGTTCCGTGATTGCTCCCGCGACCTTTTCGGTGATCTCGAACTCCTCGGCCTCCTGAGTTGACCGGTTTGGTGCGACGCGGATGAGCTCAATATCCGCCTGACGGGCGCCACCGGCAAGGGCTGCAGCGCGCACAGCGTCGGCTGCTGCCCGCGGCTCGAACGCGATGCCGTCCTTGGCTGGCTCGACCCAGGCGCGCGTACCGTTCGTGTCCCAGGACGCATTCTGGGGCTCTCGGATGCGGTCGCCGAGTGCCTCGTCGATGGCGAGCGCGAGTTTCTTTGGGTTAAACGCGACAGTTGCCTTGCCGTCCTCGTTGCGCACCATCACGGCCGCCTGTAATGTCGCAGTTGAGAGGGCACCGACGCGATTGCCATCGGCGTTGAGGGCGACGGGTGCCGAGGCCAGCGCTTCGGCCGAGGCGGCGGCAGCCCGTGCGTCTGCCGTCGAAATGGCAGGCTTCGTGGCTGTCGATGTCAGCTTGATCTTGCGCTGGCCAGCGAGCGCGGCCTGGGCTGCGGCAAGCAGAATCGCGCGGGTCGAGATCGATTGGCCATCGCGGGCGGGGGAGATCGTTGTCTTGCCTTGGGAGATACGGACGGTCGCCGACCGAGCCGGCTCGGCAATCAGTCGCAGGTTGGCGGGTATCCGTGGCTGAACGGGCGTGATGATCGACGGGTCGACGCTCGCTGAGTACACGAACGGCAAGAGCAGCGAGCGCAGGCGACCCGTGCGCATCGCTCGATCGACGGTCTCGTTGATGTCGATCCGTGCGTCGAGCTCGGCGGGGTTCATGGGCGCGGTCTGCGTATCGAGCGTGACGATGACGTTCCTGTCGAGCTGTGGGGACAGGTCGTCGCGGAGGAGCGCCTTGGCTTCGGTGGGCGAGAGGCCTCCGATGTCGATGCCGTGGACGCTGACGCCAGGGGCCACGTCGCCTCGGAACGAGAGGCCATGGATAACGGTTAGTACGGCCAGTACGGCCACTACGAGCACAATAATTTGGCGGCGGCGCGCATGATTACGGGGCGGCCTCCGCTTACGTGGAGTCGGGCGGGGACGGTCGCGGACGGGGATCGAGTTAGCCATTGGTACCGGCAACCCATGATACCTGTCGTCTCTGTTTCTGACTGCGATCCCACTTGCACCCGGCTAGCATCAACCTACGTGAGCATTCCGGAGCAAGACGAACCGCGCCGAGACGCGGCTTTTACCTGGGTTTCGAGTCGTCGTGGCGCGTCGGCGCGGGCGAGTCGGCGGGCCTGGGCGGACATCCGCGGGCCGATGCTGGCGGCGGCCGCACTCGGACTTTTGCAGGCCGGCATTGTGGGTCTCGCACTTGAGGGCTTTTCGCGGTGGGACGTTCGCGCGATTGCGATTGTTCCCGTCATCGCCATCACGACGTTCTTGATGGTCCTGGCTCTCAATCTGATTCGCACGGCCGTGCGTCCGACCGACGTTTTTGGCACAGGTCCCGCCGGCGCAATCCTCGAGGTCGTGGCGATCACGACGCCGGTCTTGCGCGATGGTCTTTCGCCGGCGGCGGCGCTGTTGTTGGCGACGGAGGCACAGGAGCGGTTGGGGTATGCCGCGGTGGCGATCTCTGACCGACAACACGTCCTTGCCCATGTCGGGCTTGCCGGAGACCATCATGGTGCGGGTACGACGGCTCCTCCCGGCGCTGTGCAGGCAATGGTCGAGGCGCGCGTGGCGCGACTGCCAGTTGGCTGGCAGCACGGCTGCGACTCGCAGTGTCCATTGCGTTCGGCGGTCGTCGGTCCGCTCGTGGTGCGCGGCCGAGTCGTCGGTTCGATGATCGCCTTCTTTGAGGGTGCGCTGTCGGTCTCTGATCGCGAGCGCGCGGTGGTCGAATCGCTGTGTGGTCTTGTCTCGACGGCGCTCGAGGCGGGCGAGTTGGAGGTCCATGCTCGGGCCAGCGCGTCCGCCGAGCTCGCCGCCCTCCAGGCCCAGATCGAGCCGCACTTCTTGTTCAATGCGCTCAACACGATCGCGGCGTTCATTCGCACCCAGCCCGACGATGCGCGGCGTCTCGTGACGACCTTTGCCGAGTACTGCCGCGCGACGCTCCGGTCGCCGTCGACGTTTGTCACGTTTGCCGAGGAGATGGAGCACGTCGAGGCCTACCTCGAGCTCGAGCAGGCGCGCTTTGGCAGCGACCTCGTGATCGAGCGCCGGATCAGCGCTGCCGCCAACGACGTGATGGTGCCGCCGTTTATCGTGCAGCCGCTCGTCGAGAACGCGATCAAGCACGGCAAGACCGACCAGCCCCTGCGCGTGGTGGTGCGGGCCGACGTGCGCTTCGGCAGGCTGCGGGTGATCGTCCGCGACAACGGCCGTGGCATCTCGCGCGCCGACGCCGAGCACGTGCTCGAGCCGGGCTATGGCTCGGGTGGAGCGGGCCTCGGGCTCGCCTCGGTGCACCGCCGGATTCAGGCCTACTACGGCGAATTGGGGCGGCTGCGGATTGCGAGCTCGCCGCTCTTTGGCACGCACGTCAGCGTGCTCGTCCCGATCGAGCGTCCACAGGCCGAACAGGACGCGGCATGACCCTGCTCGCCTTGATCGTCGACGACGAGACGCCCGCGCGCTCGGAGTTGCGCCACCTGCTGGGTGGCATCGATGGGGTCGAGGTCGCCGGCGAGGCTGCCAGCGCACGCGAGGCGCTGGTGCTCGCCGAGCGCATGGCCTACGACGTCGTCTTTCTCGATATCTCGATGCCGGGTGGTGCGGGTGGGATCGAGACCGCGAAGAAGCTCGCGGCGCTGCCGAACCGACCCACGGTCGTGTTTGTGACGGCGCACGACGACCGCGCGATCCAGGCCTTCTCGGTCGAGGCGGTCGACTATCTGCTTAAGCCGGTGCGGCAGGACCGGCTCGTCACTGCCGTGCGGCGGGTGGCGGCAATTCGAGCGGGGTCGGCGCCGGGCGAGGCCGGCGAGCTGCGGATTCCTGTGCTGGGTGCAGACGGCGAGACGCTATTGATCGACCCGGCCGAGATTGCGTATGCCGAGGCCGATCGGGACCACTCGACGCTTGCACTGACCGATGGGCGTCGCATGGCCTGCACGCGTTCGTTGCGGGCACTCGAAGACCAGCTACCGACAACGTTTCTGCGGATTCACCGTTCGCAGATCGTCAATCTCGCCCAGGTTGCGGCGCTCGAGCCTATTGGTGAGGGCCGAGTCCAGGCGAGGCTATCCGACGCAGGTGGTGCGACGCTCGCCGTCGCTCGACGCCAGACGCGCGCGTTGCGAACCGCGCTTGGGCTTCGCTGACAGAGGGCGGCTACGCTGCAACGAATGCACGACTTTGCAGCCATTGAAGAGGCGCTCATAGAGCTGCCCGAAACGGAGTGGGCGACGGCTGCGAGTGCCGTCCTCGTGGCCTGCGTTTTCGACGACTTGGGGATGGATGAAGACGAGCTAAATGCAGCAGCGCGACGGGGACTCCTGCTCGCGGCGGCGGCGGGCAATCCGGCCGAATCGATTGGCTTTGGGTCGCGTGCGGCGCTCGAGACGGCCTCCGATTTAGCGCTCGATGGCTTTGGCGAGCGGCTGGCTGCGGCCCTGACCACGCTCGCCACGCAGATTCCCGCCGAGTGCCCGAGCGTGGTCGCAGCCGTGGCGGAACTGGCCGGCGATAGCCGCGTGGCCCTCGAGGCGCTTGCCGTTGTGGTCTTGCACAACGCCATCGACTGACATGGCTGGCATCGACGTAGAGAAGGCGATCGCGAAGCTCAAGCCCGCTCGCATACGCGAGTTGGCGTTGGCGGTCCTGCTCGCCGAGCCCGACGACTTCGAGGACCTCCCCGCCCCGCAGGTGATGCTGCGCAACGATGGCTGGACGGGCGTCACCACCACGATCGATGGCGATGGCTATCGCGCGGTGTTGATCACCGCGGGTGGGCGTCGCACGGCATCGCGTTCCTGCACGGTGATCGACCCCGAGGGCGTCGTGATTGGCTCGTTTGCGGCGGACTCCGCGGCGCGGATTGCTGCTGTCACCGCCGCTGCACTGGTGGCGCCGCGCATGCTGCGCGACGAGCCCGTCACGCTCGGCGTGTTGGGTGCGGGGCCGCTGGGGCGGCTCGCCATCCAAGCACTTACGGAGGCTCTACCGATCGATCGGGTCCTGATCCACGATCCCGATCCGCTGGTAGCGGCAGAGGCCGCAGAGCTCGGCCGTCTGGTGGGCGATGCCCCCACGGCCGTGCGTGACGCGTCGCTAATCGTGACGGCCACGAACGCCCGTGACCCTGTGCTGCGCGCCGATTGGGTGGCGCCAGGTGCCGCGATCATCGCCCTTGGTGCCGATCGTCAGGGGCGACGCGAGCTCGACTATCGCATCCTTGCCGAAGCCGCCTTTGTCACCTGCGATGCCCCAGCGATTGCGCGGGTGATTGCCGACGATCTACGCGACTGTGTCCTCGAAGGCCATCTCGAGTGGCAGGAGGTGACGCCGATTCGTGACGTGCTGGTGCCCGTGGTCGACGCGCGCGTGACGGACGACGATCTCGTGGTGGCAAAACTGATCGACCCGACGCCTGTTTTGCTCGCACTTGCGCGAGCGGCACTGCGCTGCTGACCTAGTTGTCGAGCAGGCGGCGCATCTCCGCGATGATCTCGGCGCCAACGGCCTCTGTCACCTCGGGGTGGTCGAGCACGCGATCGTGCGAGCCCTCGTCGAGGCGGTCGACGACGTACGAATCCTCCATCACGTCGTGGAATGGACGGCCAGCCCCAACCTCGCGCAGGACGTGTTGCACGACCTCCGCGTCACGATGCTGTGGGCTGGGCGGGATGATGTCTTGTTCACTCATGCCCCGAAGCCTAGCCCGAGGCGCCCTCGGTCGCTGCGCGACCGAAAGTCACCATTGGTAGGCTCGTTTGCATTCGATCGCTGGAGTACCGATGAACGTCCGCGTTGGCCATAGTCCCGACCCCGATGACGCCTTCATGGTGTGGGCGATTGCCGAGCGCGCTCTCGACCTGCGCGGCTTCGAGATCGAGCTTGTGCCGGCCGATATTCAGACGCTCAACGTGTGGGCAGGCGAGGGCCGCCTCGAGGCGACCGCCATGTCCGTTGGCGCGTACCCGGGCGTGCAAGACACGTACCGCCTGCTTGGCCACGGCGCCTCGCTCGGCGAGGGCTACGGCCCGGTCGTCATCGCGAAGACCGACCTCACACCCGCCGACCTCGCCGGCCAGCGCGTCGCCGTGCCCGGTCCACAGACCACCGCGTTTCTCACTGCCCGCTTGGCGCTTCCGGCCTTCGAGCCGGTGCAGCTCGACTTCGAGGCGATCATGGCTGCCGTCGCCGCGGGCGATGTCGCCGCGGGCGTCGTCATCCACGAGGGCCAGCTGACGTGGGAGCAAGAGGGTTTCAAGCGCGTGCTCGACCTCGGTGCGTGGTGGGAGGGCGACACCGGCCTGCCGCTGCCGCTCGGCGCCGTCGCGATGCGTCGCGACGTGCCAGAGGATCGCGCGCTCGACCTCTCGGCTGTCCTCAAGGAGGCCGTGGCCGTGGGCCTCGAGCACCGCGAGGAGGCCCTCGCCTACGCGATCGAGTACGGCCGTGGCATTGCTCCGGAGCTCAACGACCGCTTCGTCGCGATGTACGTCAACGACCTCACGCTCGACTATGGCGCGCAGGGCCGCAAGGCCGTCGCCGCGTTGCTCGAGCGTGGTGCCGAGGCCGGCCTGCTGCCGAGCCCTGTGCGGCTCGACTTCCTGGGCTAGGCGGACACCACATCCGCGCGGTTGTGGTGTCCGCCTTGGATCACGGGTGGCCCGGAGTGTCCGCCTTGGTCGAGTGGGAGACGCTCACGCACTCGTGGCGGCCGGATTGGAGAGACGTTCGCCGGACTGACTATGCAGTGCCGGCGTGTTCCGCCTCGAGCAGCGCCTTCGTCCGTTCTTGGCGCGCCGTGAAGACCTTCTCGAGGATGCCCTTGGCGATGGGGGTGGCCATGCGGCCCGCCATCGAGTTGGGCATCTCCCAGTCGATGTGGTCGGTCAGTGTCGTGCCGCCCGTCGCGTTCGGAGCGAAGCGGTGGGTGTGGATGAAGTGGAGGAAGTTTGGATTGTCGAACAGCTCGTCGACGATCAGCGTGGGCTCTTCGAGCGCCGTCACCCGGATCTTCCACGGTTGTGCCGTGGGGATGGGGTCCTGGCGAATCATCATCTGCACCTCGGCGCCGAGGACGAGCGGGAAGGTCCCCTCGATCTCCGTCACCTGTTGCGTGGGCGGCGTGACGCTCGGCACGTTGCGTGTGTCGAGATGAAACGCGAAGACGGCCTCGATCGGCGCGTCGATGTCAATGGAACCCTCAAAGATCGGCATGCGCAGAGTATGGCGCAGCGACGGGGCTGATTACGACTGAGCCGCTGCGTCTGCCTCGAGGATTCGCTTCGTTGCGGCCTGGCGCTCGACAAACGACTTCTCCATCAGCTTGGCCGCGATAGGCGCGACGAGGCGTCCGGCGGCGCCACCCGGCAGCGCCCACTCGATGTGGTCGGTCAGGATGGTGCCGCCGTGCGCGCTCGGGGCAAAGCGGTGCTCGTGGCGAAACTTTGCGAACGGGCCCTTCAACATCTCGTCGACGACCAGCACGGGCTCTGCCAGTTCGGTGACACGCACGAGCCACGTCTGCGTGCCGGGCATGGGCTTCATCTTGACCTTCAACTCGACCTCGCCACCCTCGACGAGCGGAAACTCGCCGGTGATCGAGACGAACTCTTGGCCGTCCGACGCGATGCGCGCGGCATTGCGCGTGTCGAGATGGAAGTCGTAGACGGACTTGATCGGAGCGGCGATTTCGATGGAGCGTTCGAAGGTGGGCATACCCTCAGTATCGCCGACCTTTAGCTTGCGGCTGACAACCTGCGCGCGCGCAACAGCACGGAGTGCGCGTTTGCCCCCGTTGCCTCCATGCCGACCCACGAGCCGGACTGTCGCGCTTCGGCGATTGGATCGCTCCACGTGCGGCGTGCCTCGCGGCGTTCAAACTCCCAACCGGCTGCCAAGAGTGCCGGGGTGGCAGTGACGACGCGTTCGCGGGTTGCTGCCCACGCCTGCGCAACATCCTGGCCCAGCGTCTCGGCGCCGAGGTCGGTCAGGGTGGCCGCGGCGCGGGCGATGCGTTCGGAGGCGACGCCCGACGCGCCCTGCGCAACCATCAACAGCAGAGCATCCTCGGGGCGCAAGAGCGACTCGGTCTGCGAGCCAACCTCGGCGGCACTGAGCCAAAGCCCGGCGGCATTGCGGTCGAGCAGCAGCGCCTCCTCCGGCAGACGGTCGCGCTGAGCAAGCAGGCGAAGCGCCTCGATGCCGCGGGTAAAGTCGGGCAGCAGTACGGCGCAACCGGCCTGGGCCTCGGGCATCGGCAGGATGCGCAAACGCAAACCCTGCGACGACTCGTCGTACCGGCGCGACAGAAAGCCCGTGCCGGACCCGGCCAGCGACGAGGCATCGGTTGCGACGGCCGAGACGACGGGCATGCGCTCCGAGTTTTCGGGCAGCGGGCCAAGCGTCCAGCCGGCGGCGCGCAACTCGAGCTCAATCGCACCAAGGGCAGCAGTTGGCTGCACGCGAGCCAGCTGGGCCGTGCGGTCGATGCTGATCACACCCCCGGGTGGCGTGGGGCCAAGCGGGGGGAGCGTGCCTGGCGCGCCGGGCTCAATGCCCGTGCTGCGGGCCCAGTCGAGTGGGCTCCAACTCACGCCTGCGCTCGTCCCTCACGCGCCTTCTGCTTTGCCTCCTGAAGACCGCGAACGGCCAACTGGCCACAGGCGGCATCGATGTCGGCACCCTTGGAGCGACGCAGCGTGTGCTCGATCTTGCGCTTCTCCAAGACGGCCTGGAAGCGCGCCACACGATCGGGCGCAGAAGCGGTCATGCCCGAACCGGTCGGGTTGTACCAAATCAAATTGACGTGTGTCCCGCCCGGCAAATTGGCGTACAGCAGGTCGGCAAGGCGCTCGGCCTGCTCGACACGATCGTTGACCTCATTGAGCAAGAGGTACTCGACGTAGATCCGACGCTTCGTGGCCTGGCGGTAGCGCTTCAGGGCGGCCATCAGGTCCTTGATCGGGTAGCGGCGATTGATCGGCATCAACTCGGAACGCAACGCATCGTCCGGCGCGTGCAGCGAGATCGCGAGCTTGACCTGCATCGGCTCTTTTATCAACGCATCGATGCCGGGGATCCAGCCGGCCGTCGAGATCGCGATCGAACGAGCACCCAGACCAAAGCCGTCGGGGTCGTTCGTCATATGGCAGAAGTCGAGCACGGCGTCGAGGTTCTGCAGCGGCTCGCCCATGCCCATCATCACGACGTTGCGGACCTTCGCGTTGCTCTCTCGCGCGGTGCGCGCAGCCCAGAGCAGCTGCTCGAAAATCTCGCCCTTCGTCAGCGACCGGCCAAAGCCCATCGTGCCCGTGGCGCAAAACGTGCACGCGAGCGCGCAGCCCGACTGCGACGACAGACAGACCGTGTGGCGGTCCTTGCTGCGCATCAGGACGGCCTCGGCGGGAAAGCCATCGCTCGTTGCAAAGCGGGCCTTGACGGTGCCGTCCTTCGCGCGCTGCACATCCTCGATCGTCATCTCGCTGGCCGGCGCTGCCTCAGACAAGGCGACGCGCAAGTCCTTCGGCAGCGTCGAGGCCTCGTCCCACGAGGTAATCAGATCGCGCGTAATCGCCTGCCGCATCTGCGCCACGCGATACGCGGGAGCGCCCCGTTCGAGTAGGACAGCATTAGCGGCATCAAGATCCATCAGACGAACGCTACCTGTTGGGAGCGCGCGGCCCGCCGGCGCTAGCCGCCGAAGGCCGTACCGGTGCCCGTAATGGCGTCGGTTGTGGTGCCGCCCGTGGTTGTGCCGGTAGTCGCTTCGGTGGTCGCTGGTGCTGTTGTGGCCGGGGGCGCCGTCGTGGCGGGCGGCGCGGGCGCGGCTGGTGCGGTCGTTGCGGGTGGTGGCGTCGTGGTCGTGACGGGCAGCGTCTCAGTCGGTGCGAGCGGCTTCGGCTTGGGCTTCGGTGCAGCCGGGGTCGTCACGGTCACGACTGCGGGAGGTGCCAGCGGCGTGGCAACCACAGGCTGGCGGACACCCGTCAGCCATGAGGTGACGTACTGGAACGGGGGCACGGCCCAACCGCCGCCCGGGTGCATCTCGAAGTGGAGGTGTGGCGGCGTGGTGCGGGCCTCGCCACTGTTGCCGAGGAAGCCGATGACGTCACCACGCTGCACCTGCGTACCATCCTTGGCGAGTGGCGAGAACCCGGCTAGATGAGCGTAATAAAACCTGTTGCCGTAGCGGTCTGTCAGCCACAGGCGCTTACCGCCGAGCGTATTCGTGCCGACGAGCGAGAGGACGCCATCATTGACAGCCAAGAGCGGGGTACCGGTGGCGCCGAAGACGTCGATGCCCTGGTGGAAGCCCGTGCTGGCGCGAGGCGCACCGAAGTCGTCGGAGTAGTCATTCGCAGTGGCTCCGAGTACGGGGAACATATAGGTCCCATTGAGCAGCTGGTCGACCCGCTCCTGGTCGATCGGCGGTGTCACCGTGAAGCCGCCGGGCGGCGGGTCTTGTGTATCACCGCCATAGGTGGGGCCGAGCGGGATGATCGGAGCGAGCGGGGCGGTCAATGGATCGGTGGTTGCCAGCGAAGTCGGATCGGGCACGGCCGCGCCCGCATCGGCATAGCCAACCAAGATCTCCGTCCCGGCTGGGAGACCCCGATACTCCTGGCGCACGCGCAGGTGCAGGGCGATCACGAAGGCACGTGAGGCCTGCGGGCCACGCACGGCATTGACCTCTTCCTCAACGACCAAGTCGCCGACGCCGGCGATCGTCACGATCTGGTTGGGCGTGGCGACGATCGGCTGGCCGGCGACAACGAGGCCCTCGACCGTCGACTGCAGGCCACTCTGGGCCTCAGCAGTGGTAATCGCGCCAGCGGCTGCCTGGGAGGTAACCGTGGTGGCGGTGATCAGGCCATCAAGGAGGGTGACGCCGGCAGCGCGCGTCGTCGCATCGCCGCGGGCGGCATCGGCCGTCACAACCACGTTCGTGGTGGAGTCCGAGGTGATGACCGACGCGATCGAAGGATCGGGCTGCGTGGCGAAGCCACCACTCGCCGTCGCCGAGCCGCCACGCGAAATCACGGGGGCGTGGGTGATCGGCGCCAGGCCGGGAATCCGCACCTGCAAGACGAAGCCAGCGGCGCGTCCCTCCGGCGTCGTGCCCGGAGCATCCGCTGCGCCTGCGCCAAAGCCCACCGCGAGCGAAGCGAGAGCGATCGTGATCAGCGCAGCAACAAGGGTGCTCGGACGTCGTTTCACAACCAAAACGGTACACGGGGGAGGCCAATTCGGGGTAGCCTTCCGGTGAAGCGGAGAAAGAGGCAGTGCGATGAGTGATGCGATTGAGGCCCATCTCAGGGAGACGCGGCGCGTATCGCCGCCCGCGGACTTCGTCCAACACGCGCGCATCACCGACCGCTCGCTGCACGACGAGGCCGATGCGGACTTCACCGGCTTCTGGCATCGACGCGCGCTCGAGCAAATCAGTTGGTATCACGAGCCGACGCAATCGCTCGACGACTCGAATGCGCCGTTTTATCGCTGGTTTGCGGATGGCACGCTCAATCTCACGTACAACTGCCTCGACCGGCACGTCGATGGTGGTGGCGGCAAAAAGATCGCCTACACCTGGATCGGCGAGCCTGGCGACGAGCGCGTCATCACCTATGCCGAGCTGCTGGCAGACGTCGAGCGCGCGGCCAGTGCCCTCAAGGCGCACGGTGTCGGCAAGGGCGATCGCGTCGCGATCTACCTCGGCATGGTGCCCGAGCTGCCAATCGCGATGCTGGCCTGTGCCCGCATTGGCGCGATCCACTCCGTCATTTTCGGCGGCTTCGCAGCCAACGCGTTGGCCGACCGCATCCAAGACGCAACGTGCCGTCTTGTCATCACCGGCGACGGCGCCTGGCGACGCGGCTCGATTATCCCGCTCAAGGACATCGTCGACGAGGCCGTCGCCGACTGCCCAAGCGTCGAGCACGTGCTCGTCGTCAAGCGCACCGAGCAAGACGTCGCCTGGCACGACCACGACACCTGGTGGCACGACGCGATGGCAGCAGCCGAGCCACGCTGCGCACCCGAGGTGATGAACGCCGAGGACGTGCTGTTCATGCTCTACACGTCGGGCACGACCGCCAAGCCGAAGGGCATCGTCCACACCTCCGGCGGCTACCTACTCGGCGCGATGCTTTCGCACCAATGGATCTTCGACATCCAAGGCAACGACGTCTTCTGGTGCACGGCCGACTGCGGCTGGGTGACCGGCCATACGTACGTGGTCTATGGCCCGCTCGCAAACCACACGACGAGCATCATCTATGAGGGCACGCCCGAGCACCCGACGTGGGAGCGCCACTGGGAGATCGTTCACAAGCACAAAGTCTCGATCTACTACACGGCACCAACCGCGATTCGCGCCCTGATCAAGGCCGGCGAGGCAGCCGTCGAGAAGTACGACGTCTCGTCGCTGCGCCTGCTCGGCACGGTCGGCGAGCCGATCAATCCCGAGGCGTGGGTCTGGTACCACGAGCACGTCGGTGGCGGGCGCTGCCCGATCGTCGACACGTGGTGGCAGACCGAGACGGGCTCGACCGTGCTGTCCCCCCTGCCAGGCCTCTCGACGACGAAGCCCGGCTCGGCGATTGGGCCACTGCCAGGGATGAAGCCCGTGATTGTCGACGAGCAGGGCAACGAGGTCGCAATCGGTGGCGGTGGCTACCTGACACTGCAGCGCCCATGGCCTTCGATGCTTCGCACCATCTGGGGCGACGACCAGCGCTATATCGACACCTACTGGAGCCAGTATGGTCCGACGGTCTACTTCACGGGCGACGGTGCTCGCACCGATGCCGATGGCGACATCTGGCTGCTCGGACGCGTCGACGATGTCATCAACGTTGCGGGCCACCGGATCTCGACGACCGAGATCGAGTCCTCGCTGGTGGGCCATCCGGCTGTTGCCGAGGCCGCTGCGACTGGTGCGGACGACCCAATCAAGGGCGAGATGATCGCGGCCTTCGTGATCTTGCGCGACGGCAACGAGCCAACGGAGGAGCTCCGCAAGGACCTATCCGCCCACGTCGCTGCCGACATCGGCAAGTTCGCCCGCCCGGGCCTCCTACTGTTCGCCCCCGACCTCCCCAAGACGCGCTCCGGCAAGATCATGCGCCGCCTCCTAAAGAACATCGCGGAGGGCAAAGAGCTCGGTGACGCAACCACGCTGCGCGACCCATCGATCTTGCTCGCGATCAAAGAAGACGCGGACCGCCAACTCGGCCGCTAATGCGAGTAAAGGGTCTGACCGCTTGTCGCATCAGCTGGTGGCGGCACGCCCTGCCTGCAACTTGCGGATCGAGGAGATGATCATTTCGCCGCCAACGAGGAGCAGGACCATGCCGAATACGCGTGACAGAGTGGCCTCGGGGAGCCGCAACGCGAACTCGGCGCCGATCAGCACGCCGAAGGCGGCGCCGACACCCATGATCACGGCACCACGCCAATAGACGAGGTGCTCGGTGTTCTGGCGCCACGCACCGATCAGGGCGACAGGGATGATGGCGGCGAGCGAGGTCGCCTGAGCGTCGAGCTGGTGGAACGAGAAGATGAGCACCAGCGTCGGCACGAAGATGATGCCGCCACCAACACCAAAGAGGCCGGCGAGCACGCCAGCGGCAACCCCGCAGGCAATCGCGAGCGAGAGAGTGGTTGCGTCGAGCTGCATTAAAGGGCAAACACCATTTTGATTCCGATCCCCACGACGAAGAGGCCGAAGCCGAGGATCAGCCACTCAGCAGGTAGGCGCTTCTGGAAGCGAATGCCAATTAGGACGCCAACGATGGCGGGTGTGCCGATCACGATCGCGGCAACCCAGTCGATGTGGTCGCTGCCGGAAAAGCGGATCACGCCCATCAGTGACGTCAAGATCAGAGTGGCCAGGGAGGTGGCGGCGGCCATCCGTGCGGGCATCTTTGTAATCAAGATCAGGAGCGGCACGATCACGATGCCACCACCAATGCCGAACATCGCGGCGAACAGTCCAGCAACGACCCCGATCGCGACGTACGGGAGCACGCCAACCCGACCGATCTGGGTTTCGAGATCCATGGCTCTATCCTAACGACCTGTGGCTACCGATCCCCTCGCACCATTTCGTCTCGACCCGGCCAGTAGTGCGATTCTGTTGGACGTTGATGGGACGCTTGCGCCGATCGTCGATCACCCGGACCTCAGTGCGGTTCTGCCTGCGACGCTCGAGGTGATCGAGCGGCTCGTCGAGCGCTATGGCCTGGTCGCGTGTGTGTCGGGCCGAGCGGCAGTCGATGCGGCGCGGCTCGTGCCCGTCGCGGGCGTGCGTTTTGTCGGCAACCACGGGCTCGAACTGCTCGAAGACGACGTGTTGCACCATGCGCCGGGGGTCGAGGAATGGCTGCCGACTGTGGCCTCGGCGGCACGAGCGATCGCGCCGATCGCCGCCGAAGTCGGCGCGTGGGTTGAGGACAAAGGGGCGACGCTTTCGGTGCACCTGCGAGAGGCACCCGATCCGACGCGCGCCCACGAGGTGTTGGTTACGCGAGCCGTGCCGTTGATCACCGCAGCCGGGCTCGGCTGGCGCTGGGGCCGCATGACGCTCGAGGCGCGGCCTCCCTTGGAGCAGGACAAGGGCACGGCAGTGCAGCACCTCCTCGCCGAGCACCCGACGATCGTGCGCTCGCTCTACGCCGGAGACGACCAGACCGACCTCGACGCGTTTGCCGTCGTCGACGTGGCGATTGCCGTCGCCTCCGACGAAGCTCCAGCAGCACTCGGGTCGGCAGCCGTGCTGACGGTGGATGGTCCGCCTGGCTTGGCAAGGCTGCTCGAATCTCTGGCAAACTCTGGGTGATGGATGAGCCCGACAACCTGCCTTCGCGGCGTGGAGACCTGAGCCCCGCGGCTCAGACCGAGACGGGTCTGACGATCGATCTGCTGGCGCGTGAGGTGGGCTTCCTCGACGTTCCGGGCAATCGCCTCAAGACGATTGTCTTGGCGCTCGCCGTTGGCCTGGTGCTGAGCGACTCGTCGATTGTCGTGCTCGCACTGCCGGATATCCTCGCGCGCTACAGCCTCTCAATCGGGCAGGTCTCGTGGGTGTTGACGGGCTTCAATATTGTGCTCGCACTCGTTGCCGTGCCGGTCGCGTACATGGTGAGGCGTCGTGCCCCTGGCATATTGCTCGGGCTGGGGCTGACGGTTTTTGCGGCGGCCTCGCTGTTTTGTGCCATTGCCCCCTCGTTTGAGGTCTTGCTGGTTGCCCGCGGCGTGCAGGCGGTCGGTGGCGCGTTGGCTGTCACCGCGGCGCTCGAGATCTTGCCCACCACGACGGGCTCCGAGCGACGAGCCGCAACGATTTGGGCGACGGCTGGCGCGCTTGGAGCAGCGTTTGGACCAGCGCTTGGCGGGCTACTGACCCAGCTGCTCTCGTGGGAGGCGATCTTCTTTATCCAGGTCCCAGCGATTCTGCTCGCGATCCCGACGCTTGGCGTCAAGACGCACGCTAAGCGCATCGCGGCCGGGCGCCCTAAGCTCGCGCCGAATGTTGCGTTGCTGCTGCTCAGTGCAGGCCTCACCGCCGCGCTCTTCCTGATTGTCCTCTTGCTGATTGAGGGCTGGCAGATGTCGCCGATCGCAACTGCGCTGGTGGTGACGGTGATGCCGCTGTCGGCGATCGTCGGCGCTCGCGCCTTCGACAACCTCGGCTCGCTCCCAGCGAGAGCCGCAGCGGGCACGATCTTGCTGGCTGCTGGGCTGGCAGCGTTGGCGCTGCTGCCGGCGCCAGAGTGGTGGTGGACCGTGCCGGCCCAGATCGTGATCGGCATTGGCATCGGCATCACGATCGAGGCTCTCACCGACGCGGCGCTCCATGGTCGCTCGCCCCAGGCGGTGCACGGCGGCTGGACGCTGACCGCACGCCATCTCGGCCTCGTGCTCGGCATCGTGGCGCTGACGCCAGTCTTTACGCAACAGCTCGAGGCACAGCAGGCGCAGGTCGAACGGACAGGCGTCCGGCTCCTGCTCGACTCGCCGTTGCCGCTCTCGACGCGCGTAGCCCTCGCGGGTCGGCTCGGCGTCGTGGTGCAAGACGCCAACGGTCGGATTCCCAACATTGGCGACGTCTTCAGTAACGTGCCAACCGATCCGGCAGAGCGCACCGCCTGGACGACGCTCGAAGATCAGTTGACGCAGACGATCCGCGAGGCGGGTACCGCCGCGGCGGCCTGGCCGTTCCTGGTGTCGGCCGGCCTTGTGCTGCTCGCCCTCGTGCCGATTGGTCTCGGTCGCCGGCATCTTGACCTGTAGGACGCGCGACTGCAGTTTTGCACAGGCGTTTCTGCGCGTTTTGCGTACCAACCCGTGCGTCCAGTATCTTTACGTTTGATGTACAACGTAAAGATCAGTAGCAAACACCAGATCACAATTGGCAAGGAGGCCTTCGAGGCAGCGGGTCTCCGTGAGGGTGACATCGTCACCGTGCGGGCTTTGGGCCCCGGACGCGTCGAGGTGGTCACTATGCAGTCAGTGTTGGAGCAGCACGCGGGCGCCTTCGACGGTGGCAACGAGATGCGAGACACCATTGAGGAGCTGCGAAGCGAGTGGGACTGACGCTCCTCGATTCGTCGGTGATCAGCGCCCTGCTCAATTCCCGGGACTCGCTTCACGAGGCTGCATTCGCCGCGCTAGAACGAGAGGCGCAAGACCGACAGCACTTCGCCGTCTCTGCAGTGACGTGGTCGGAGGTGCTCACGGGAGCACAGTTAGTTCATGGCAGCGATCGACCTGTCCGTGCGTTTGCAGACGACGCACGACTGGTAATCCTCGAGGCCGACCAGGCGGTTGCCGAGGAGGCGGCTCGACTCCGGGTCGCCCATGCGAGACGCCCCGGTGGTGGCAGGCTTCGCACCGCCGACGCGCTGATTCTTGCGACTGGGGCCACGCATCCGGATGTCGATCGGATCGTCGCTGTGGACGGGCAATGGGCGAGGATCCGCGTCCCGGGCAGCAAGGTCGTTGTGATCCAGGAGAGCGGTGCCTAAAGCGAAAGCGGCCCCGGACCGGCAAGCGCCAGTCCGGGGCCGTTTTCGTTTGTGACTAGCTGACGCGAACGACGGGGCTCGGGGGCTCCTCGCCGTTGAGGATCGCGACCGTATTGGCAGCCGCGAGCAGGCCCATCTCGGTGCGGGTCTCGATGGTGGCCGAGCCGAGGTGCGGGATCAGCACCGCGTTCTCGAGCTCGAGCAGGCCGGGGTTGACCTTCGGCTCCTCCTCGAACACATCGAGGCCGGCACCCTTGATCTCGCCCTTGCGGAGCGCATCGACGAGCGCCTGCTCGTCGACGACGGGACCGCGCGTCGTGTTGATGAGGTAGGCGTCCTCGCGCATCTGCTTCAGCCGGTCGGCGTTGATCAGGTGCTTGGTCTCGTCGTTGAGCGGGCAGTGCAGCGAGACGACATCGGCCGTCTCGAGCAGCTCGTCGAACGACACGTACTTGGCGCCGAGCTCGGACTCGATCGCGGGATCCGCCTGGCGGCGACCCGAGTAGATGATCTCCATGCCGAACGCCTTGGCGCGACGCGCCGTGGCCTGGCCGATCAGGCCGAGGCCGACGATGCCGAGCGTCTTGCCCTGGATGCCCGTGCCGAGCATGTAGAACATGCTCCACACCCACGGGGTCTCCGAGCGGATCACGCGCTCGCCCTCGCCGAGACGACGGGTCGTCATCAGGATCAGCGACATCGCGATGTCCGCGGTGGCCTCCGTCAGCACGCCCGGCGTGTTCGTAAACCAGACGGTGCCGCGGTTCTCGATCGCCTTCGTGTCGACGTTGTTGTAGCCCACCGCCACGTTGGCGATGACCTTCAGCTGCGGACCAGCCGCGTCGAGCACCTCGTCGTCGATCGCGTCGTGCAGCAGGCAGACAATCGCGTCGGCACCCTTGACGGCGTCGAACAGCTCCTCACGCGTCAGGGGACGATCGTGCGGCGAGAGCCACACGTCGCCGTGCTCGGCGAGTAGATCAAGCGCCGGCTGCGGGATGCGGCGGGTGACAACAATGCGAGGCCTGCTCATGCAGTCATCTCTTCCAGCAGACCGCGCATCGCCTCGATTGCCTCCTGAATGTTCTCCATGCTATTGGCGTACGAGAGGCGCAGGTAGCCGTCGCCGTAGTCGCCGAAGGCCGTGCCACTGAGGACGGCAACGCCAGCCTCTTGCAGCAGACGATCGGCAACGACGCGGCTGTCCTGGCCCGTGCCCTGGACGTTCGGGAACGCGTAGAACGCGCCCTTCGGATCGCGGCAACTGACGCCGGGGAGGGAGTTGAGGCCCTCGACAACGGCCACGCGACGACGATCGAACTCGGCCATCATTGCGTCGATCTCGGTGCGCGGACCGGTTAGGGCCGCAACGCCGGCCAGCTGGGTGGCGGGTGCCGTGCAGGAGACGGAGTTGATGATCAGGCGCGTGATCGGCTCGCGAAGCGGCTCAGGCAACGAGGCGTAGCCAAGGCGCCAACCCGTCATCGCGAACGTCTTCGAGAAGCCGTCGAGCAGGATCGTGCGGTCCTGGAGACCCTGGTGGCCGGCGATCGTGTCGTGCTCGGCGCCGCTCCACAGCATCTCGGAGTAGACCTCGTCGGACAGGATCCAACAATCGTGGTCGGCCAAGACGGCGGCGACCTCGGCGTTGAGCTGCTTCGAGATGTAGCCGCCCGTCGGGTTGGCGGGCGAGTTGAGGATCACCATCTTCGTCTTCGACGTCATGCGGGATTTGAGGTCCTCGGCGGTGAAGGCGAAGTCGGTCTCTTCCGTCAGCGGCAACGGCACGGGTGTCGCGCCGGCCCACTTGATCGCGGACTCGTAGATTGGGAAGCCCGGGTTCGGGTAGATGACCTCATCGCCCGGGTTGCAGGTCGCGAGGATGCCAAAGAACAGAAATGGCTTGGCGCCCGGCGTGACGACGATCGAGTCGGGGTGCACGTCGATGCCGCGATGGGCCGTGAGATGGTTCGCGGCGGCCTCGCGCAAGGCGGGGATGCCGGGTGCGGGGCAGTAGTGCGTCTGGCCATCGCGCAGCGCCTTAGCGGCTGCCTCGACGATATGCGGCGCCGTGTCGAAGTCGGGCTCACCGATTTCGAGATGGATGACGCGCTTGCCGGTGGCCTCAAGGGCCTTGGCGCGGGCGAGAACTTCGAAGGCGGTCTCGGTGCCGAGACGCTCGAGTGCGGTTGCGAGTTTTGGCATGGTGCTCCTCTGGGGAATCGAGTGGCTAGACGCGGAGGCGCGAGCCAGTGGGGTCAAAAATGGGTTCGGTGGACACGGCACCCTCGACCTCGCGGTCGAAGATCCGTACGGACACCCGCGTTCCCGGAGTTGCCTGCCCAGCGGGAAGATAGCCGTACGCGATCGACTTGCCAACCGAATAACCGAAATTGGCACTCGTGACGTAGCCGGCCTTGGTGCCGTCGAGCAGGATCGGCTCGCCACCGAGGGCGGCCGCGTTGGGGTCGTCGAGCAGGATCGGGACGAGGCGCTTCTTGCTGCCCCGGGCGCGCTCGGCGACAACAGCCTGCTTGCCGATAAAGCCCGACTTGCCGAGATGAACGGCAAAGCCAAGGCCCGATTCGTCGGCGGTGTAATCGGTGTGCATGTCGACGCCAGCGAAGCGGTAGCCCTTCTCGATGCGCAGCGATTCGAAGGCACCGCCGCCACCGGCCACGAGGCCGTGGTCCTTACCGGCCTCCATCAGGCGCTCCCAGACCCAGCCGCCGTACTCGCTCGGCACGTACAGCTCCCAGCCGAGCTCGCCGGCGTACGAGATGCGCAGCGCGAGGGCAGGGACGTGCTCGATCTGGATCTGCTGCGCACGCATGTATGGGAAGGCCTTGTTGGAGAGGTCCTCGGGCACGAGTGGCTGCAGGATCTCGCGACTGTTTGGCCCCCACAGGCCACAGACGGCCATGGCGCTGGTGACCTCGCGCATCCGCACCGAGTCGCCCTCGGGCAGGTGGGCACGGAGCCAGGCCAAGTCGCGTGGGCCAGAGCCGCCGCCCGTGACGATCAGATAGCGATCAGCCGCGAGGCGCGTGACGGTGATGTCGAAGACCACGCCGCCATGTGGTGTGAGAGCAAGCGTGTACGCGATCTTGCCGACGGGGATGTCCATCTCGGACGTGAAGACGCGGTTGAGCCAGTCGGTCGCGCCACTGCCCTCGACCTCGGCCTTGGTAAATGGCGTCAGGTCGTAGAGGCCGGCATGGCTGCGCGTGCGCGCGTGTTCCTTGCCGATCGTTGGCGACCAAAACTTCGACTCCCACTCGCCGCGCTGTTGCGTGAATTCCGGTGCGGGCAGCGAGGCGTTCGTCTCGAGCCACTGCGGGCGCTCCCAGCCGGCGCTCTCGAACATCGCACCACCGCGCTCGGAGATCCACTCGTGGGCCGGCAGTCGCCGCAGGCCACGGGCAATCTGCGTGGGCTCGAGCGGGTGCAGGATGTCGTAGACCTCGGCGTACTGCTGGCTACCACGTGCCTCGACGTACGAGCGTGTCGCGTGGTGCGGCTGGAAGCGGTCGGGGTGGGCGCCACCGAGATCAATCCCGGTGGGCTCGCCCAGCATCTGGCGCACGACAGCCTGTGCCGAGCCGGCGGCCTGAGTGATCCAGATCGCCTCAGCAAAGAAGAGGCCCTGCGTATACGAGGACTCGCCGAGCAGCGGGTTGCCGTCGATCGTGAAGGAGAAGTGCCCGTTGAAGGACTCTTCGATGCCGGCCGCGTGCACCTTTGGCAGCAAGAGGCGCGTGGCATCCCAGGCGTCTGCGAAATGGTCCTCGGTAAACGGTCCCTGAGCGGTCTGGTGGCCATCGGCCTCGAGCTCGAGCTCGTCGGGAAAGATCGGCAGCGGATCGTGGGCATACGAGCCAATACCCATGCCCTGCCAGCGCTGGCGGTAGTAGACGTCGCGATCCTGGTGGCGCACCATCGGCAGGACCGACTCGACCGGACCGCGCTCGATGCCCTCGACCGGGTTCGACCAGGCGAAGCAGTGCTGCAATGGCTGGAGTGGAATGGGGCGGCCAACCAGCTGCTGAAGCTCGGGGCCCCAGAGCCCACCCGCCACGAGCAATTGACCACAGTTGACGCGGCCCTGCGCGGTCTCGACGCCACGAACGCGACCCTGCTCGATGCGCACGCCCGTCACCTTCGTGCTCTCCATCAAGCGCACGCCGGCCTCGCGGCACCACTCCTGCAACGTGTGGCAGACGGTGACCGCACGACAGAGGCCGTCGGTCGGCACGTGGTATGCAGACAGGATCATGCTCTCGTCGAGGACGGGGCAGAGCTCGATCGCCTTCTGCGGCGTGATGATGTGCCCCTCGAGGCCGTAGGCCATCGCGGCGTTGCGGCGGCGTTCCAACTCGCGCACGCGGTCGGGCGTCGTTGCCACTTCGAGACTGCCGACGGCGGCCCAGGTCTCGCGGTCGGGCGTGTTGTACGAGTCGTAGGTCTGGGCGCTCCACTGTGCGAGCGTGCAGAGCAGGCGACTAGTGCCGGTCTGAAAGACCAAGCCAGGAGCGTGGTACGTCGAGCCGCCTGTGTGGCTGAGCGGCCCCTGGTCGATCATGACCACATTCGTGACGCCCGCCTTGACGAGTTCCCAAGCCACCGACGTACCGACGATGCCTGCACCGATGATGACGACGTCAGCCTTGGTGTCCATCGCTCACGCTCCTTGGATGGCGCCAGCAGCGCCAATGGGGGTTCGATTGATCAGTCGCTCGAGCTCGCGCTCGAGGCCGTACTCGCCCGTCTCGACGATCTCGAGCGGGAGTCCAAGTCGTTGCGCGGCCTGTGCGGCCTGCGTCTTTAGGGCAGCGGTTGGCTCCTGAGCGAGCCAGACGACGCGCCGGTATTCGCGAAAGTAATCGTCGCGCAGTTCGGGGTGGCGGTCGAGGCCGAGCTCTTGGATGACGAGACGGTCAAAGCCTTTGAGCAGCGCGTCGGTGAGGATGTACGTGCCCGGCTCGTCGGCGAGCAGCTTGGCCAGCCGTTCCTCGCCCGCGAAGACGTCGTAGCAGTGGGCGCCGTGCAATCGCTCGAGGCCAAGCTCGCCGATCACCTCATCGAGCGCACCGTAGGTGCCACAGTCGGCATAGGCGACCGCGATGTGGTCGACCGTGCCATCGAGCTCGGCCACCTTCGCGCGCACGGTCGGGGCAATCCGCTCGGGGCGCTGGTGCAGCAATGGTGGCAGGGGATAGATCGCAACGTCCCAGCCGCGTCGCTTGCTGATGTTCTCGACGTGTCGCGTGAGCACACCGCAGGTGATGATCGCGACGGTTGCCATGGCTACACGGGGAAGGCGAGCTGCTCGATGAAGCGGTCGTTGAAGTC
>CAMAWJ010000016.1 GCA_945861955.1 Bifidobacterium breve | reverse complement strand
GACAGCCGCCTTCATCAACCTGATCAAGGTACCTCTCGCCGAGCCGATCGACCCAGAGTTGATTGGACAGCTCCAGCAGTTGACGCCAACGATTGAGATGCTCGTCACGCCGGACATCGACGAGTCGCTCGACGAAGAGTCCTCCAAGCGCCGTTTCTGGAAAGCCTTCCAGGAGCTCGGGCGCTGGTACTCCGCGCTACCGCCGTACTAGTCGTTACCTAGTCAGTGGCGAGCGCGTCAGCCGCCGGCGTCCGCACGAAGCGCGCAACGCACTCGACGTGCGGCGTGTGCGGAAACATATCGACCGGGCGAACGACCTCTAGCGAGTAGCCGCCGTCGGTAAACAGCACCGCGTTGCCCGCAAGCGTCGTCGGGTTGCAAGATACGTACACAATCGTCTCTGGCTTGAGCTCGAGCACACGCCGGACTGCCTTCGGCGTCAGACCCGCTCGCGGCGGGTCGATCACGACGAGGTCCGGCATGGGCGCACCCGCTTCGATCAGCGGCTCGATTGCCTTGGCAACATCGCCCGCGACAAACTCGGCGTTTTCGATGTTGTTCCGTAGCGCGTTCTGTGTCGCCTGCTCGACTGCGTCTTCGACGATCTCGATCCCGACAACTCGACCAGCATCGCGCGCCAGCGCCAGCCCGATCGAGCCAATGCCGCTGTAGAGGTCCCAGACCGTCTCGGTTCCTGTCAGTCGGGACTCTTCGATGGCAATCCCGTAGAGCTTTTCGCACATCGCCGTGTTCGTCTGGAGAAACCCGTTGTGCGGCACGTGCAGCGTCAGGCCGAGGATCTCTTCGCAGTACCAGTCCTGGCCGGTGATGATTTCGGTTGGATGGCCCTGCGTGGTCTCGGAGAGGCCGCTGTTCTTCGTCTGCAGCAACCCAACAAACCCAGACACGGACTCTTGGAGCTCGTCGATTAGATTGCCAAGCTTCGGCAATTCGATATCTGTGGTGACGAGCGCGAGCAGTAGATCGCCCGTACGTGCCGAGTGACGGATGATCAGATTGCGTAGTTCGCCCTCGTGCAGGCGCTGGTCGTAGCCCGAGAGTCCGGTCGACTGAGCCCAACGCTGGACCGCATCCTTGGCGGCATTCGGCGCATCGCCGATTAGGTAGCAGCGATCAACCTCGAGCACCTCATCCCAGCGGCCGGCTCGATGAAAGCCAAGTACGGGACCCTGCTCTTCTTGCGTAAACGTCAGCTCGACCTTGTTGCGGTACTCAAGGTTGTTCTCCGCGCCCACGATCTCGTCGATCGGCACCTCGGGAAGATGCGCGATGCGGGTAATCGCGTCGCGCACGAGCTGCGCCTTCTCGCGCAGCTGGGCTGGGTACGAGAGCGCCTGCCAACGACACCCGCCACAGGCACCGACGTGCGGACAGGTCGGCTCCACACGATCCGGCCCTGGTGCCAACAACTCCACGACGTCGGCCTCGCCATACTTGCGACGCGACGTACGCACGCGAACGCGGACCTGATCGCCAGGCAGCGCGCGATCAACAAAGACCACGAAGCCATCGATACGCGCAACGCCGCGGCCACCGGTCGCAAGCGACTCGATCACAACGTCGGCGACATCACCACGGGAAGGACGGTCAGCCACGGAGCGGATCGTACGCGAGGGCGGCCGATCGGCGATCCGCACGCGCTGGGCAAAACCCGGCGCGTGCGGTCGAGATTAGGCCGAAGCGGACTGGGACTTGTCGTGACCCATGATCAGCAGGATGATCAAGGAAATCAGTGGGAAGAAGAAACCGAGCACGGTCCACAGGTTTTGGCTGCGGTTACGGGTTCGAGCCATGCTTCGGCAGATCAGCGCAAATGCGACCGCCACCGCGAGGGGGATGACAATACTAAGAAATTGGGACATCTATACCTCCAAAAAAGCGACGCGGAATTGCGTGTGCGACTAGTCTACTCCGCGCAGAACGGGAATCAACCCGACGCGGCTAGAGGCTTCGCGCATGCTGCTGGAAAGCGATGCGCCTCAGAGTATGGTCGGCTCGGCGGGCGCCGTCACGATGCGCCCATCCACCCACTCAGCATTGCCCTGGAGCGGCTCGAGCCGCTCCACCATGCGCCCATCTCCACCGGGCACCAAGTCGACGAGATCAAAGCGACGCGCCACGAGGTCGATGTCAACGCGATAGTCCCGTCCACGTTCATCCCAGGCGAAGGCGATCAACACTGGGCGCGGGAGCGCGGCACCAACCACATCGATGCGCACCGTCGGTGTCCCGTGGAGCCCTACGAGGAGTCCAATCGTGGCAGCCTGAGGCGAACGGTTGAAGACCTCGGCGGCAATACCTGCGAGATAGACCTCGTCGGATTCGCGTCGCCGCGCCCGCAAGATCGTTGCCTGTGCGGTCTGCGACTCCTCAACATCGTGCTGGAGTTGTTCGAGTCGCCGCTCCGTTTCGGCGAGTGCAGCACGAACGGCTGCACCCTCGGCTTCGGCATCGGCGAGGCGGGCGGCGAGCGTCTCGATCTCCGTTTCGCGATCGGACGAATTGCCGCGGGTGTCTTCAAGCCGCTCAACGGTCGTCTCGAGTTGCGTCTGGAGCGTATTGACCTGTGCCTTCAGTGTCCGCACCGTGCGATCAGCAGATTCGGCGGGAATTACGAGCGGGACTGGCTCGTCGTGGCGTTGCCAGCCATTCTTGTCGGCTCGCTCTACGCACAGCGAACAGACATGCACCGTCGAGGAGGAACGCGGCTCGGAATAGGTGACGGCCTGCTCGCCCGTCAGGAGATTACGCCGACAAATTACGCATTGGATGTCGTTTCCAGTCGGCATACACCACCGATCCTACCGAATACGTCCCTGCCAGAGGCAGGACTTCCTCTCTACACAGGCTATATATACGGGAATAATCTGCTCGTTCCCCACTGGAGGATTGGTAACTATGGGTACCGCTGAATTCGCAACATTTGGTCTGATTACGATAATCGGCTACATCATCGTCGGCATTCGCCTGATGAACCTCTGCAACGCCTCGGGCGTTTCGAATGGGTGGTTTGCCTTCGTGCCACTGCTCAACTTCACGCGTTGGGCTCGGCTTGCTGGCAAGAATCCTTGGCTCGTCCTGCTGTGGTTCGTCTTCGTCATTCCCGGACTGATTCTCTCGCTGATCTGGCTCAATAAGATCTCGGAGAACACGGGTACGAAGTCGCCGTGGTTCTTGGTCTACCTGATTGCCACGATTATTAGTTTCGCTGGTACGTCGGCATTCAGCGGCACGACGCAGGTGATCATCTCGCTGATCCTGACGGTTGCCATGATCGCCGCACAGTGGATGATTTTCGATCCGACGAAGGCACCTCGCTCGACGGCAGCCGCGTTCTAACTCGCTCGTTCGCTCTGTAAACCCTGAGGGGGCGGCGCTCCGGCGCTGCCCCCTCAGTCGTTTCGAGGCCAGCTGTGCAGCGGTTACTCTTTCGACTTTGCGTCGTCGTGGGCCACGACGCGACCGTCTACCACGGCTTGCTGGAGCGCCAGGTAGTCCTGCTCATTGACATCCGCGTACGCGACACCAAAACGCGTTAGCGCACTCTCAAAACGGTTGGAAGAGCCAAGGTACGCCGCGATCGCAACGGACTCGCCCGAGCGCGCGTGCGCCTTCGCAAGAGTCCAGGCGCAGACCTGACCGTAGCGCAAGAGTAGCCGCTCGCTCATCTTCTCGACATCCGCGGAACCCTTCCAGTCCCGCAACTGGCGCCAGTAATAGTGGTTGCCGAGTGGCCCCGTCGCCCAGCCAAGAAAAGCGTCGCTCGCCGATTGCATAAGGCGCTGCCCCGCGACAACTCGCTCACCACTATGGGCGTACTGCGAGGCAGTGAGGTACGGCTCGAGCACCGAAGTGCCAGCCTGCTTGACCTGGAGGAACAACAAATCGTTTTCGTCCGCGCCCTGCATCAACACGATCACACAGCGCGTACCGACCGAGCCAACACCAACAACCTTGATCGCCGCATCAACATAGGTGTAGCGATCAAGGAGCACCTGAATGTCGTCACGCACCGATCCCCGATATTCGATGAAGGCCTGGCGCACGACTTCGGTAGGGTCCTCCTGCGACAAACCGGCCACAGAGGCGAGCGGCACGATCAATGGTGGCTCCGTCACGATGCGACGCTTCCCATCGACAACCTCGGTAAAACGTGACACCGCCTGAAGATGATTCTTCCCTCGCGCGCGCTCGGCGACCGCGGACGCATATGCGCGCCAATCTTCGTCGTCGACCGTCTGCAAAGCGGCGTCGACCTCAAGTTGGCGATGCCACGTCTCGAGCGCGGTCAGCTCGGCAAACTCCCTCATCGCCGTGCGATAGCGCTCTGCCGTCGCGAACGCAATTTCGCGCTGCCGCTTGGGCTTGAAGCCGCGGTCACGCGCGGCGACCACCACACTTGCCACGAGGCGCTTAACGTCCCACTCGAACGGGCCCGGTAGCGTCTCGTCGAAATCGTTGAGGTCGAAGACGAGGGACCGCTCGGGCGAGCCAAAAATGCCGAAGTTGAGCAGATGCGCGTCGCCGCAGAGTTGAACAGTCAAACCCGACGATGGTGCGAACGCGAGATCGTGTGCCATCAGAGCCGCCGAACCGCGGTAGAAGGTAAACGCAGAGCGCAACATGCGGCCGTACCGAATCGGTACCAGCCACTCCAGCCGACCGGCATCCCTCGCGCCAACGAGCGCAACAGGATCACGCCCAACCATCGTCGCCCCAACCTCTGCAAGCCCCGCCAGTGGCAACGTGTCACGAACCGCTTTGCCTGCAGCTCGACGCTCTGCACGCGAAAGCTGCGTCAGCCACTCGTGCGTCGTCTCGCTCATGCCAGCAGTCTAGTGCGGCAGACGCGTTGGTGCCGGAAGGACATCGCTCCCCCGAGTGGAGCCAGTCGGGATCGAACCGACGACCCCCTGCTTGCAAAGCAGGTGCTCTCCCAGCTGAGCTATGGCCCCAGGATGACGATCAGATGCAACGTGCACCCGAACCGCGTCGGAGATACTACCCGACCCCTGCCGGAGGGTATGTCGCCTGATCCTGGCGATGATGTTGTCACCCTGAACCGACTACCGTACGCGGATGCCCTATGCCTTTGATCTGAGTGGCCGGACTGCACTCGTGACGGGTGCCGGGTCGGCCGATGGAATTGGCTTTGCCACCGCCCGCCTCCTTGCACAACAAGGTGCGCAGGTCGTCTTGACCGCCACCACGGAGCGCATTCACGAGCGCGCGACCGAATTGCGTGAGCTCGGATTCGACGCCACGGGCATCGTCGGTGACCTCACGCAGGCCGAGGTCGCAACCGCCCTCGTTGACACCGCAGCCGCGACCCTCGGCGGGCTCGACATCCTCGTCAACAACGCTGGCATGACCCAGACCGGCGAGCAGGTTGCCGAAGGATCGTTAGCGGATCAGCCGCTCGACCAGTGGGAGCGCCAATTGCAGATCACGCTGATGACGACGGTGTACGTCACGCGCGCAACGATCCCCCACATGCGGCGCAATCAGTACGGGCGGATCGTGATGGTCTCGAGCGTCACGGGCTCACTCGTGGCGATTGATGGCAGTAGCGCCTACGGCACCGCCAAGAGCGGGGTCGATGGCCTGATGCGCGCGACGGCACTTGAAGAGGGACGCAACGGCATTACCTGTAACTCGGTTGCGCCCGGCTGGATCCATACGGGCTCGGCGCTCCCCGACGAGATCGTCGCGGGAACCCACACGCCGATTGGTCGCCCGGGACGCGCCGAAGAGGTCGCCGCGGTCGTGGCTTTCCTCGCCAGCGACGAGGCGTCGTACGTGACGGGTCAGTCGTTTGTCATCGACGGCGGCAACACGATTCAAGAACTAAAAGTCGCCGGCTCGCGCGACTAGAGACCTACGTCTCCCAGTCGAACTCGCCCGAAGCCTGCGTGTCAGACCAACCGGTCTCTTCCGTCGCATCAGCCGTGGTGTTCGTCTCCCAGTCGAGACGAACCGCTGGGTGCTCACCCGTCTCTTCCTCTTCGATACGCGCGCTGTCTTCGGTCTTGAAGAGCGCATGATTATCGAACGGATCTGCGGGGATGAATTCTTCGAGCGGCATATCCTGCTCAAGACTCGAATTCTTGCGCTTGAGTGCGAGATGTTCCTCGATGATCGAGGCGAACAGCGTCTGGTCGTCCGACATAGAGACCTCCCTGGTCGGGTTTTCGTGCAAACAACGCTGCCAAGTGTACCCCGGGCAGGTTTGACGTGCGGGGATTGTCAACGAATTGTGACAAGAGCAGTACGCTGCACGGATGCCTGAAGCCGCTCCGTTGAGCGAAAACGCGTTAGCTCGAATCGTCGACGAGGCGGCGGCTATCTGCGCTGTTCCCGCGCCTACTTTTGCGGAGTCGCGGCGTGCTGCGCTCGTGCAGGGCCTACTGGCCGCAGCCGGCCTCGCGGCACAGATTGACGCGGCGGGCAATGTCGTCGCGCGTGTCGGCGGCGACGGGCCAGCACTCGCCTTGGTGGCTCACCTCGACACCGTCTTTCCGGACCTCACGACGATCCCGATCGTTCGCGATGGCGTTCGCTTGACGGGTCCGGGTATCGGCGATAACGCCCTCGGGATCGCCGCCATGGTGTACGTCGCGCGCGAGTTGGCACAGACACCGCCGTCCCGCCCCGTGCTGTTTGCGGCAAGTGTTGGCGAGGAGGGGCTCGGCGATCTCAGTGGCGTCACGGCGCTGCTGGACACGGAGCCCATTCGTGCGCTGATCGCTGTCGAAGGGCATGGCATCGATTGCCTCGCAGTCGGCGGTGTCGCCTCGATGCGCCTACGGGCAGAGTTCTCCGGCCCCGGTGGCCACTCTTGGAGCGACCGTGGGCGCGGCAGCGCCATTCATGCCTTGATTGAGGCGGGCGAGCGAGCACTGGCGGCCGCTCCACCCGCAGCGTTCAATATCGGTGTGATCGAGGGTGGTACCACCGTCAATGCGATTGCCCAGTCCGCCACGATGGTGATCGATATTCGACACGGTGATCCACGCATTGTCGATGCTGCACGCGCTCGTGTAGAACGCGCTCTCGCAACTGCTTTACCCGGTGACGTGAGCGTCGAGGTCACGCTCGTCGGCAATCGTCCGGGCGGCTCGAACCGTCCAAACGACCCGCTGCTCGAAGCGGCTCGAGCGGCACGCACTGCAGTCGGGTTAGGTATCGCCGACGAAATCTTCGCCTCGACAGACGCCAATGCGGCATTTGCACGCGACATCCCAGCAGTTGGCATCGGCATCACGCGCGGCGACTTCGCACATCGAGAGGACGAGTGGATCGCCGTGCCTCCGATCGCAATGGGTGTCGCCAACCTGCTCGAGCTCGTGCGCCGTCTCGACTAGCGCCGGCGATTCCTTGCCCGGCTCACCGAAAACCCAGCAAATGAGTGAGAAGCACAGTAGAGTGATGACTACCTGCACGTCTGCTGCCTCTAAGGGAGATTCTTCGTGATCGCTGTCATCGTTATCGTCGTCATCGTCATCATTCTTGTGTTGATCGTTGCGGGCACGTACAACGGTCTCGTCCAGGCACGTAACCGCTGCGATGAGGCGTGGAGCAGCATCGATGTCGTGCTCAAGCGGCGCCACGATCTGATCCCGAACCTTGTCGAGACCGTCAAGGGCTACGCCAGCCACGAGAGTGAGGCCTTCGAAAAGGTCAGCAATGCGCGCGCCGCCGCAATGAGCGCGAAGACGCCCGGCGAGAGTGGTGTCGCAGAAGGCTTTCTGAGCCAGGCGCTTGGCGGCCTGTTCGCAATCGCGGAGGCATACCCGCAGCTTCGTGCCGTCGAGTCCTTCACGCAACTCCAGGCCGAATTGTCGAACACTGAGGATCAGATTGCCGGCGCACGACGTCTCTACAACGGCAATGTGCAGACGTACCTGACGAAGGTGCAGCAGTTCCCTGGCGCACTCATTGCCGGGCCCTTCAACTTTGGCGAGCGTGACTATTTTGAACTTGATGAGCCCGCTGATCGCGAGCCCGTCAAGGTCGACTTCTCTACGTAGTCCACCCCGCGCCGCCAATCGTCGCGATTGGGCTATTCTGCGTGTTCACGGGCCCGTAGCGCAGTTGGGAGCGCGCCTGGATCGCACCCAGGAGGTCGGCGGTTCGATCCCGCCCGGGTCCACTCCTCAGCCGGCCACCTCGCGCCGGCTGAGCATGAGGAGGCACCATGGACGGACTCATCGCAGGACACGACATTGGTACCGATCTCGCCTTGCAGATCGTTGCTGCAGCCCGACGTGAGGCCGAGCGTCAGGGCCATCTCGTCTCGATAGTCGTAGCCGACCGCGCCGGCAATCCTGTCGCCAGCGCTCGCATGGACGGCAGTGCGCTCGGAGCCTATTTTATCGCCGTCGACAAGGCCTATTCGTCTGCGCTCTGGAACTGCCGCACGGGCGAGATGGCGGAAGTCAGCCTGCCCGGCAACGGCGACTGGGGCTTCGATAAGACCATCGGTGGCCGCATGATCGTCTTTGCTGGTGGCGTATCGGTGCGCAAGGACGGCGTCCAGATCGGTGCGCTCGGCATCTCGGGCGCGCTCAGTGAGGAGGACGAGGCCGTCTGCCTCACCGCCCTCGCCAGCCTCGGCCTCGAGGGGTAACCTCGAAAGATGGACGTCATCCTCGTCCGTCATGCGATTGCCGAAAAGCGCGACGCGAGCCGCTGGCCAGAAGACGCGCTACGACCATTGACCGACCACGGGCGCGAGCGCTTCGCCCCGGCAGCACGCGGCATCACCGACCTTGTCGAGCGTGTCGACATCGTCCTCGCCAGCCCGTACGTGCGCGCCTGGCAAACTGCGGACATTCTCGCCGAAGAGGCAGGCTGGCCCGAACCCGATGTCTGCACCGAACTCGCAGCCCACGCCCCCGTCACTGACGCGCTGGTCGTGCTGACCCGCCTGCCAAGCGATATCACCGTGGCATGCGTCGGCCACGAGCCAAACATGACCATCCTCGCCCAGGCGCTCGTGCGCCCGAAGGATGCCCACGAACTCGGCTGGTTCAAAAAGGGTGGTGCCGCCAATGTGCGCTTCAGCAAAGGCGTCGTCGTCGGCGGTGGACGCTTGCTCTGGGCGTGTACGCCGAAAGAGCTCCGGCAACTCGACGCGTGATCAACTTTGCTTTGGGGTCAGACCCCTAAGCAAAGTTCAACCCCGTTCCACCAACCACCTAACGTACGATCCACTTTGCTTTGGGGTCTGACCCCAAAGCAAAGTCGCACTGATTGATGACAGGATCGTCAACATAGGCCACAGTCACGACACAGTGGTATGGCGTCACGTGACATCAGACGCGAATCCCGCGCATTACCGCCACACGGGCACGACCTCCGTCCCGCGCTCGTCTGAGATCGTCAGGGCATGCCACGCAGCCCGAGAAGTCAACCGCTCCACACCCCACTCCACGTCATCGCTCGCGGTTACTTCGGACAGCCTGTCTACGACAGCGCAGATTCGAAACAGCGGCTACTCGCACTTCTAACCGAGGTCGTTACCGAACACCATTGGTGCATCCTCAATTGGACCATCATGACCAATCACGCGCACCTCGTGCTCAGCCTGACGGATGCCAACCTTTCCGCCGGTATGAAAGAACTGATCGGCGATCACGCGAAATGGTGGAATGCTCGGTATCAATCCCGCGGCCACGTCTACATGGGGCGCTACCGAAGTATCGTGGTCAATGACGCCGACCACACTCGCTCTCTCATGCGTTACGTCGATCTGAATGCCGCTCGTGCGGGGCTTTGTACACATCCAACCGATTGGCAGTGGGGCGGTTATGCGGCCAATGCGGGGCTTCGGGCGCCTGAACCATTTCATAATCCTGAAGAAGGGCGCCGTTTTGTGACGGCCGAGCGAGACGAAAATGAGGCGCACGCACGGTACCGACGGTACGTCTGCGCGAAGCTCCCAGCTTGGGCACGCCAAGGCCACGAACTGGACGAACGCCCACCGCTTGTCGACGTCCTAATCCCTGGTCGCCAAGAGACCTGGACCGAGGCGTTCGAGCTCTGGCGCTATACGACCGGCGATGTCGCTGCCATCTACGGTGTCACAACGCAAACGGTCCGTGACTGGCTCAACGCCGGCCTTCCCCCGCGACCGTTCCCGCTTCCCCCGCAGACTGACTGACGATCAACTTTGCTTTGGGGTCTGACCCCAAAGCAAAGTTGATCACGAACGTCCTAAAAGACATCCCACGTAATCTGCTTCGTCTCACTCATCGCGTCCAAGATATGCGTCGACAACTCGCGACCAGCACCAGACTTTTTGGCGCCACCAAACGGCGCCATCTGGTCCCAGTAGTTGGTGGTTTCGTTGATGTGGACTGTGCCGTGGCAGAGCTCTTCCGCGTAGCGCCAGGCCATGCGGAGGTCTTCGGTGAAGACCGCGGCAGTGAGGCCGAACTCTGTCTCGTTAGCGATCCGGATTGCCTCGTCATCGGCGTCGAACATGATGATCGGGGCGACAGGGCCAAACGTCTCTTCCTGAGCGATACGCATATTGCTCGTCACACCGATCAGCACTGTGGGCTCGTGCAAACGCCCCTCTGAGCCGCCGCCGTAGACAACCGTCGCACCCTTGGCGACAGCGTCGGCGATGTGTTCTTGCGTGCGCACAAGATTCGTGTCGGTCGCCACTGGACCCATGTCCGTTGTCTCGTCAAGCGGATCACCGAGCTTGAGTGCTTTCGTGCGCTCCACGAGCAACTCGACGAAGCGATCCTGCACGTCGCGATGGACGAGGATGCGCTCGGCGGCCGTGCAACACTGGCCGGCGAGGTAGAAGCAACCCATGATCGCAGCGTCGGCCGCGTGCTCGAGATCTGCATCGGCACGCACGATCTGCGGACCATTGCCACCCAACTCGAGCACACGGTTCTTGAGGCCCGCATCGCGCGCAACCTTCTCACCCGTCGTCACCGAACCGGTAAAGACAACCGTGCCGACCGAGTCGTGGCGCACCAGTTCTCCACCGATGTCGCCGCGTCCGTGCACGAGGTTGATTGTGCCGGCCGGGAAGCCCGCCTCGTGCAACACCTCGACGAACAGGTTGGCGCAGATCGGTGCGATCTCCGACGGCTTCCAGACCAGTGTGCAACCAAGTGCCAGGCCATAGACGATTGGGATGCCAGCAATGTCGACAGGGAAGTTCCACGGGCTAACCGCGGCCACGACACCAATTGGCTCTTGCACAATCATGATCCGCTTCGAGCCGTTGCGCTCCTGCGTGGAAGGCAAGACCTGGCCGCGGTAGCGAATGACATCTTCGGGGGCGCGACGGAAGTGATCGACGGTGAACTCTTCCATCTCCTCGATCGCCTCGCGGATCGTCTTGCCGGTCTCGCGCGTGATCATCTCGGCGATCTCCGGGTTGCGACGCTCGCAGACCTCAAAGGCGTGCCGACAAATGTCGACGCGCGTCATCAGTGGTGTGCGACGCCACGCTGGGAAGGCATCGGCAGCAGCCTTAACAGCCGCCGCCAACTGCGCACTCGAAGCCGCGTTGACGGAGCCGACGAGACTGTCGTCCCACGGGCTATGAACCTCGATCAGTTCACCTTCACCCGCGTGCCACTCGCCCGCGATAAATGCCCCTGGATGCACTGCCGTCATGACTCCCCCTCGATCCTCAACAATCGTATGACGGCAGCGTAGCCAATCGGTGGTGTCCAAATCTAGTCGCATACATCGAAGCGCTCCACAAACAAAAAACGGGCCCCCGAAGCCGGCCGAAGCCGACCTCGAGGGCCCGAGTACTACAAGGAACTAGTCGCCCGAAGAAGCCGACGGTCCCATCAGTTCGTAGGCTTGCGCAGAAGGCTGCTCGTCCGAAGGATCCTTGAACGAGAACTTCTTTCCCATCTGATTCTGGCCAATAATAAAGCCCACGATGGCAAGAACCATCGTGCCGACAAAGATGCCGATTGCGAGCCAGAAATAGCCCGTGACGTATCCAGTCGGATCCGACTCCGCCTTCGTCCAATCGACGAGATAGCCGGTGTACTTCATGTAGATCACACCGAAGATCGTGCCGACGACGTTAACGATCACGCAGAGCCATGCAGCCGCAACCCAGAACCCACCCAGCTTGAGCGGGCGGGGCCAGTTCGGCCGGTCGCGTCGCAGCAGCAGGAAGCCGGAGAGGGCCAGGATGTGTGCGAGCACGTAGCCAATGTTGCCGGCGAGCAGTGTGAAGAGCAGCGACGGCATCATGAACAACAAAGCCAGGTTAAGCAGCATGTCGAAGGCCATCGCACGCCCAGGAACGTTCTGCTTATTGAGCTTGCCGAGCCACCTGACTGTGAGGCCTTCTTTCCCCATGGCATACAAGGCGCGAGATCCGTCCATCGTTGCCGTGTTCATTGAGAGTAGGAGACCTGCGCAAAGGAACACGGTAAAGACGGCGCCGAGGAACGTGCCAACGGTTGCGTCGAGCGCTGTCGTGAGGAACGCGATGTACGTCGGATCGGCTGCGATTGCCTCCATGCCGATCGCGGCAACGACCGTGAGGGGCAAGAGCAACGAGAGCAGTCCGCCCATGACGGCTGTCGATGCGACGGCCTTCTGGGTGTCACCCTTGCTGTCGTGGTACTCGGGGGAGAACGTTGCGGGAGCCTCGGGGAAGTACGAGGACCATGCGATCACCCAGAACCAGACAATTCCGAGAATGATGGCCTGGCCCATACCTGGCGTGCCACCGTAGAACTCGACGTTCGCATTGATCGTGGCGGTGTCCCAGACGAAATCGATGTTGCTGAGCTGCCCCTTGATGATCGGGATGAACGCCAAGGCGGCAACGGGAAGCACCATCATGATGCCGGTTGCGTACGAGAACCAGACGGCGGGGCGCATGCCGAAGTAGTTGAACAAAAAGCACGCCAGGATGCAGGCAGCACCAATCAGGCGTGGATACGTGACGTCCATGAATAGGAGCGGCGTCGACCAAAGGAGTGCGTCGGGGTTGAACCGCGAAAGCAGCAGCGTGCCGATGATACCGCCGTAGATGGCAAGAACCGACGACCATGCGAACCAGTAGCCGAACGTTGCGACCGGGCCGGCGAGCGAGAAGTGCTGGCGCCAACCTTCCTTGGCGAACATCGACAGGCCACCCGACTTGTCGGGGAACATTGCCGCGGGCTCAGCGTAGATGTACGCAGAAAGTCCACCAACAAGTGCCGACAAGAACCAGATCGTCGCCGCCCAGACTGGTCCGAGCGTCAGTGTGGATCCAGCGATACCCGCCAGAATAAATCCTGGCCCTGCGAGTCCAATGACGAATCCGTCGTACCACTGCATGGTCTTGACTAGACCAACTTGATCGAGCGATACCTCTGCTCCTGGCATGTCTCCTCCTCCTGTGACGTCCGGCTCTCCATCCGGATCTAGCGCAAGCGTAGCGCGTTGACTTGCCGTTGCCTAGAGGTGCGTTCACACTGTCCACATGGTTCCTCCTCCGATCGTCATCAAATGCGAGTGCGGCGTGGAAACGCGTGGCACTGCCGGGTCCTTGATCCATTGCCAGGGCTGCGGGCTGAAGTACGACACAGCCTCGGAGGCGCGGATGTTGGAGACGGTGGCCGGAAAGACGCAACGCCAGTTTCGCTATCTGTCCCGCGCTGGTATCGGGCTCGTGGGGTTGTGTGGTCTTGGAGGCCTCTATCTCTATAAAACACCCGGTCTGCTTGTGGGCGCTGCGCTTGGGGCGGCGTTCTGGTATGTGCTGTTGATGCCGTTTATGAAGAAGCGGATGATTGCGAAGGCAACGTCGCTGTACACTCCGACGATTTCACCGCACCGCAAATGACTACGGCGGTGCGCGGCCGCGCGCCGGATGAGGTGGTGGTGACGGAGCCCAGCAAGCGCAAACCGGTGATGCTGGTCTCGCTCGACATTGGCTTCGATGCGGCGGCGATCACGATGGCGATTTCGTCGGCGGGTGATGCTGGCGCAGACCTGTTGATCTGTCTCGGGGTGACGCTGCCGGTCGCGAATGCGAACGCTGCGGCACGGCGGACGATGGGCAATCCGGTGGTGCGCGAACAGATCGCTGAGATCATGCAGGAGGCCGAGCTGGCAGGCGTAAAGGCTCATCATCTCGTCTACAACACGCCACGCCCACTAGCGGCAACGATCGGCGTCGCCAAGTCGCGCGAGGTTGGTCTGCTCGTCTTCGGCCCGGATCGCAAGCGCTACGGCCGCCTGCGCTTCCGCCTGCACGCACGCACGTTGCGTCGCAAAGCTGGTTGTCTCGTCTGGCCGCTCGAGTAGACGGGCTAGTAGCGCTGCGGCACACCTTGCAGGGCGCGCCGAACGGCGTTATCAAACGACATGCGCTCCTTGGGCACGAGGCGGAGAATGTCGTCGTTAAGGCAGATCGTCTCGTTGCGCAACCCCTCAACCAGAGGCCGCGCAATGTTCGTGTCGACAGCGGTTACGAGTCCGCACCAGCGTGACGAAAGCGTCGGTGACAGAACGGGTACCGGCACAATGAACGGTTTGCGACGCCCCGCGAGCACTGCGACCCGCTCCATCATCTCCCGGAACGTGAGGATGTCGGGGCCGCCAACATCGAGGGTGCGACCATACGCCCCCGGCAGTGCGCAGACGCCGACGAGGTAGTCGCGCAGATCGGCATAAGCAATCGGTTGTGAACGCGTCGTCACCCAACTTGGTGTGACCATCGCTGGAAGCCGGTGGACGAGGTCACGCATCATTTGGAACGAAGCGCTCTCCTGACCTACGACCATGGCGGCGCGCAGGGTGGTGACAGGTACGTCTCCCTCTGCAAGGATCTGACCGGTTTCGTGTCGACTCTGCAGGTGATGAGAAAGCTCGGGGTCGTCATCTCCGAGTCCACTCAGGTAGATGATCTGTTTCACACCCGCCTGCGCAGCGGCAGCTGCGGCATTGCGCGCTGCCACGCGATCGAGTTCGGCAAAATCGCCTCCGGCACTCATCGAATGCACCAGCCAGTAGACGACCTCGAGTCCGACGAAGGCGCGATCGAGCGATTCGCGATCGAGCGCATCCCCGTGCGTCACCTCGATGTTGGCGACCTGTTCAAGATCCGGATTGGCGCGACGAACGATGGCGCGTACCTGTGCTCCTTGGTCGCGTAACTCCGGCACGAGGCGACGTCCAACGTAGCCCGAGGCTCCGACGACGCCGACCTGCAGGCCGTTCAGGCGGCCCTTCGTGTCGAGGGGCGGAGGCGCAACGGGAATCGGATCGATCACGCTGGCGATGTCTTGAAGGCTGCGTTTTGTCACCCAGCCGTGCACGAGGTGCTGTGTCAGCGTGTAGGGAGCCGCAATCAGGAACGTTTTCGCGTGGAGGTGCTCAAAGCGTGGACGGTAGCCGTCGACGATCACGCCGAGGTGGACGCCGACGCCTTCGATACGAGCGATTATCCGGAGGTGGCCCGCAGCTGCCGAGCAGGCAGAGCCCCCGATGATTGGGAAGGCAACCTCGATTCCACCCTCTACTTCTACGACCTCGGCGGCGGCGAACGCGAGGATCGTGATGCCAGTCTTGGCGACTATGAGGCGGATCGGCCCTAGTGCCTCACCTTTGGCTTGGACAATGCCACCCAGCGATCCTTGAAGGCTCACCCAATACGCGTCGGCGATGCTCTCTGCAGACTGTGCTGTCGGCGGCAACACGGGGTTGGCGGGCGACAGCCAGTACTCGCTGTGTTGATTAGCGACACTCGTCCAGTATTCCATCAAATAGGTTTTCGCAGCGCTTCGTCTGACAGACCGTTGCGGCTAGGCACGCACGTCGGCAAGGCGTTCGAGGTGGTGTGCGCGCGCGACGCGCGTCAGATCGACCATCCGCTTGGCGCGGTCGGGGTCGACACGATTCTGTGTCTTCCCGTCGATCTTCAATGAAGTGCCGACGATGATGCCGTCGGCAGTTTCGAGGATGCGCTCGGCCGTGTCATGGCGCACACCCGTGTTCGCGAGTACCGGCATGTCAGGGCAGGCCGCCTTGGCCTCTTCGAGATCGGCGAACCGAAACGCCAAACCTGCTCGAGGACCCGATATCAGGGCCGCTTCGCAGCCGAAAAACTGGGCGCCTTGCGCGCGGTCGGCAACCGTGCGCGAGCCGAGCGGTGATGCAAACTCGGGTGTCAGATTCGTAAAGACGGCAATGTCGTCGGCGCCGATCGAGTGGCGATACGAGAAGGCGGCGCCTGGGTCGGGTCGTAATTGCCCCATGTCGCTCTCATAAACACCAATAAAGACCTCACGGACGAAGCGCGCTCCGACTGATCGACCGACGGCGAGCGTGGCGAACGGATCCCAGAGCATGTCGACGCCGATCGGGAGCGATAACTCGGGCGTGATCTCGCCGATTACGGCAGACATTGCAGTCGACTGCTCCATCGTCACCTCAACGCGATATGGCAGGTCGCCTTCGTTGCAGAAGATGATTGCGTCGACCCCGGCTTCTTGACAAACATGTGCGTCGTGCTTGGCGGCCTCGGCGATCGGACGCATGCCCGCGGCGCGGTCGAAGGCCGGCGAACCGGGCAGCGCGAGCAGGTGGACGACGCCGATCAGCGGCTTCGAAATACCGAAGACGCGCTGCATGGCTTGGTCTGCGAGAGTGCCTTCCATAGGTGAAACCGTATTGGGGCTGCGCGCGCACTGCAACCCATGCCACACTCCACGTCAATGAATGAGACCGTCAATCTGCCTGCTGGAGCCGGATCTATCGATCTTGGCGAGTTTGCGTTTGAGGCCGGTTTGGTGCGATTGGCAACGGTCGCCGCGGAGGGATCGCCGCTCGATTTCTCGTCGCCCGTTGTTTTGGCGGCAGTCGCCACCGCTCTTACCGATGATCCGTTTGCACCATTTTCGACGGACGCGTTGCGTGCGCTCGCACCCGCCGCGCTCGACGCGTTCGACGCCGCCTTGCCGACGCACGACGAGTTGCAACGACTCGCTCCCCTCTGGCGACCACGACTTTTGTCGCTCGCTGGGCGCCAGGCTGAACTGACGGGCGAGCAAACGGTTGTGCTGCGTTTCGAGGAGCGACTGCGCGAGATCAAGCTTGGCATGGCGCGTGCCGAGGCAGAGGGCGATGAGGATCGGCGCGAGGCGTTGCACGCGAAGTACATCGAGGTCGGCACGTCGTATGCCGGTCGGCTGGCGGCGCGTGAGCGCTGAGCTTGTCAGCCGCATCGCCGAACGGGCGGGTGCACTCGGGCTTGGCCCCACAACTCCAGTGGTCGCGATGCTCTCGGGTGGTGCCGATTCGACGCTGCTTGTCGTGACGCTTGCCGAACTCGGCTGTGCGGTGCGCGTTGTCCACGTTGAGCATGGACTCCGTAGCGAGGAGTCGGAGGAGGATGCGGCTGCCTGCCGCACTCTGACGAGCGCGCTCGACGTTCCGTTGACCATCGTCGCTGGGCAGGTTGAAGCGGGTGGCAATCTCGAGTCGCGACTCCGCGACGTGCGTCGTGCGGCAGCGCTCAAGGCCGCGGACGGCGACCTCATCGCGACGGGCCACACGCTCAGCGATCGCGCCGAGACAGTGCTCTATCGGCTCGCCTCCTCGGGCACTGCCCGCGGACTAACCGCGCTGCCACCACGCGATGGACAGTGGGTGCGTCCACTGATCGACTGTTCTCGTGACGACGTGCGCGACGAGTTGCGCCGCCGCGGAGTTGCGTGGCGGGACGATCCGACGAACCTCGAGGCCGGCCCGGCCCGCAACCGCATTCGCCTCGACGTGCTGCCTGCCCTCGCGCTCGCTCACCCGGGTGCCGAGCGCAATCTGGCCCGCGCCGCCGGGCTGGCCGATGACGAGCGAGCCGTCCTCGACGCCCTTGCCGACGACCTGATCGGCAATGATGGCTCTGTGTCCCTCCAGGCCCTAACCATCGCTCCGCCAGCGCTGCAGCGGATTGCCTTGCGCCGCGCAGCCGCTCGTGTCGGCGTGACACTCGGGCACGACGATGTCGAGGCGTTGCGCACCGATCCGCGGCGACGCACGTTGCCAGGTGCTGCGATGGCCGAGGTCTCACGCGACCAGATCACGTTCCTCCCGCCCGGCTCGGGCCGACCCGAAGGTTCCGCATGACCAACCGCCACCTCGCCCTCGTCGACCAGGTTGTCTCGCGCGAGCAGATTGCGGCGCGGGTCGTCGAGCTTGGTGCCGAGATCTCTGAGGCCTATGCGGGTCGCGAGTTGAAATTGACGTGTGTTCTGAAGGGTGGCTTCATCTTTCTGGCCGACCTTGTCCGTGCCATCACGATTCCGTGCGCGATCGACTTCATGGTTATCTCGTCGTATGGATCGGGTACGCAATCGTCGGGCATCGTGCGGATTCTTAAGGACCTTGACGCCCCGATCGAGGGGATGGATGTCCTTGTCGTCGAAGACATCGTCGACTCGGGCCTCACGCTCTCGTATCTCCTTCGTAATCTCGAGACGCGGCATCCCGCGACGCTCGAGGTCTGCACGCTACTCGCCAAGCCTGCCCGTCACGAGCACGACGTGCCGTGTCGTTTCGTTGGCTTCGAGATCCCCAACACGTTCGTCGTTGGCTATGGCCTAGACGCCAACGAGCGCTTCCGCGAGTTGCCCGATATCTGGTCCGTCGACGACTCGAAGCTCTAGACCGATGTCACAAAGGGGTCTGACCCCTTTGTGACATTCGCCCAGCCAGCGAGGTCCCTGAGTTGATCGGCCGAACGCGCTACCTACACAAGTGCGAGGTGCGCGTCTTCCCAGTCGATAGCAGCCTGGTCGAAGTAGACGAGCCGCGTCTTCTTGAACTCGTTGATCGAGTACAGCACGGCGTACTCGTCGAGGCCCGTCTCTTTAGAGAGAGCGGCGAGCACGGCTTCGCATTCTTCTTTATCGCGCCCGTGCGTCATCGAGAAGAGGCGGTAGGGCCAGTCGTTATAGATTGGTCGCTCGTAGCAATGCGAGACACCGCGGTACGAGGCCATGATGCGGCCGGCCTCGTCGACGCGATCTTCGTCGACGATCCAGACGCCCATGCCGTTCTGTCCAAAGCCCGCCTTGCGGTGGTTGACGACAGCGGCGAAACGGCGCATGCGTCCGTCGGACAGCAACTCGCGGCCCATCTCCATCAGTTCGCCGACGGTAAACCCGTACTGCTCGGCGAGGTCCTTGAAGGGCTCGGGCACCGCGGGGAGGTCTGTCTGCAATGCGCGGACGGCGGCGATCTCGCGCTCGGTGGGCGGGCGGTGCGGAGCCTGGAGCGATGGGCGTGGTCGATCCTTCTTGGCGGCTGGGTCGCGACCGCCAACCATGTCGAGGTCGACGCCAATCTTGAAGAAGCGAATTGCGGGAAGCGGACGAATCGATTCGATGTCAGCCATGCGGCCGAGCAGGTCGATCGTCTCGTCGAGCCCAATCTTCGAGTCGCCCGGCACGGCGATCGTGAACCACAGGTCGAAATCGTGCTCGCGCTCGTAGTTGTGCGTCACGCCTGGGTGGGCGCTGACGATGTCGGCTGCAAGCTGCTGCGTGCCAGGATTGGTGCGAGCCGCGACGAGGCTCGACTTGTAGCCGAGTCGGCGCGTGTCGAAGATCCCCGAGATTTGTCGCACGACACCTTCGCTGCGCAGTCGAGAGATGCGCTCGAGCATCTCGTCCTCTGGCATTTCGATCTCTGCCGCGAGAGCGCCCCACGGGCGTTCTACGAAGGGCAACTCGTTCTGTAGGCGGTCGAGTAAGCGTCGGTCTGCGTCATCCATACCTGTAGAGTCGGCGCGTTTGCTCGGTCTGTCAAACGGCGTCGTGCGTGCGGCAACCCGTGGTAGCCTGCGTGGGTCCTCCGGGGACATCTGTCCCCCGAAAAAAAGGTTATTGCTGACATGGAGACGCGCCGCCTCATCGCCATTGTGATCGCTCTTGGAGCGCTCACCCTCGGAATCCTTACGGGCTGCGGCGGAAGTACCGATGCTGCCGGCACGCTCGGTGGAGCAGTCACGATCGGCACGGGTACCAACCCGACTGAGACGCCCGTCACTGAAGGCGATGCAACGACCGAGGCTGCAGCAACAACTGAGGCTGCAGGCGAGACAACGGCTGCTGCTGTTGAGGGCGATGCTGCTGCCGGAGGCGCTGTCTTCACGAGCGCAGGCTGTGGCGGTTGTCATACGCTCGCTGCCGCTGGTTCGGCAGGCGCTGTTGGTCCGAATCTTGACGAATTGATGCCCGACTACGCTGCTGTTCTTTCAAAGGTCACCAATGGTGGCGGTGGCATGCCTGCCTACAACGAGAGCCTGTCCGAGACCGACATCCAGAACGTTTCGGCGTACGTGTCGCAGAACGCCGGCAAGTAGTTCGTGCCCCTTCCTGATGGGCTCGATGCGGACGCCGTCGAAGGCGTGTTCATCGATCTCGATGGGACGGTTGTTCATCACGCCGAGCTCTTGCCGACGGCAATTGAGGCTGTAGCTGCACTGCAGGCAACCGGCGTGCCGGTCGTTGTCGCGACGGGTCGCATGTTTATCTCGGCCTGCCGCTTCGCCAATCTCTTGCACGCTGCCGACGAGGTGATTTGCTTTCAGGGCGCCCTCGTTGGCAGTCGTTCGACGGGCGAGGTGCTGTTGCATGAGCAGCTCGAGCTGGAGGCGGCGCGCGAGATCATCGCGGCGATCGTCGAGACGGGCGAGCACATCAATGTGATGACCTCCGACTCGTTCTATGTCTCCGAGGACAACGCGGAGGCGCAGCGGTATGCGCAGAGTGCGCGCGTGCCGGTGAATGCCGTCGGCGATCTTGTCGCCTGGCTCGACCAGCCGATTACGAAGCTCGTCGTCTCGGGCGAGCCGGAGCGCATGGATGCCTTGCGCGATTTGCTGGTCCCCGAGTTTGGCGATCGAGCCTTTATCGCGAAGTCGTTGCCGTTCTATCTTGAGGTCGCAGCGCCCGGTGTGCATAAGGGTGTTGGCTGTGCGTTCGTGGCCGACCTCCTGGGCATGCGCCAAAAGAATTGCGTCTCGATTGGCGATGGCGAGAACGATCTCGAACTGATCGACTGGGCTGGTTTTGGGATCGCTGTTGGTGGTGGGCACCCCGAGCTGATCGAGCGTGCCGATTGGGTCGCTCCCTCGATCGACGATGCCGGCGTGCCCCGTGTCATGCAGGCCATCGCCGATGCCCGTAGTCAGCGTCTCTAACGCGCCACCCCGGTTAGGCTTCCCCTGTGATTGATCTCCGCCTCGTCCGCAGCGATCCCGACATGGTCCGCGAGGCGTTGGCGCGTCGTGGCGATGCGGCGCTGCTTGATCCCGTGCTGACGCTCGATACGGAGCGCCGCGCGTTGCAGGTGCAGGTCGACGAGCTCCGAGCCGAGCGCAATCGTGCGTCCGAGACGATTGGGCAGCTGAAGCGCGCGGCCAAGGACGATCCGGCTGCTGCAGAGCAGGCCGATGCGGTCTCTGCCGAGATGCGTACGTTGAAGGACACGCTCGATGGTCTCGAGGAGTCGCTCAAGGCTGTTGATGAGCAGCTCGACACTGCGCTGCTGATCGTGCCAAACCTCCCCCACCCCGATTCGCCGCTTGGCAATACGGATGAGGACGCGCGCGAATTGCGTGTCGTCGGCGAGATTCCGACCTTTGATTTCGAGCCGCGTGATCACCTCGAGTTGGCCGGTAGCGGCATCGACATGGAGCGCGGTGCCCGCACGTCGGGCTCGCGCTTCGGCTATCTGACCGGCGACATTGCGCGCCTCTGGTGGGCGATTTCGCGGATGGCTCTCGACCAGTTGGGCGAGGGTGGCTTTACTCCGGTTGTGCCGCCTGTCTTGGTGCGCGAGGAGGCGATGTTTGCGACGGGCTTCTTCCCGACCGATCGCCAGAGCGTTTATAGCCTCGAAGACGACGACCTCTTTCTCGTTGGTACCAGCGAGGTGCCGCTCGCCGCACTCCACGCCGACGAGATCCTCGTCGCCGATGAGTTGCCGCTCCGCTACGCCGGGCTCTCGTCCTGCTTCCGTCGCGAGGCTGGCGCTGCCGGTCGCGACACGCGCGGCATCTTCCGCCTGCATCAGTTTGAGAAGGTCGAGATGTTCTCGTTTTGTCATCCCGACAAGTCGTGGGACGAGCACCTGCATCTGCTCGCGCTCGAAGAGTCGATCGCTCAGAAGCTAGAACTCACCTACCGCGTCGTCGACATCGCTGTTGGCGATCTCGGCGCCTCGGCGGCCCGCAAGTACGACATCGAGACGTGGCTGCCGAGCCAGCAGAAGTTTCGCGAGATGACGAGTTGCTCGAACTGCACCGATTATCAGGCGCGACGACTCGATGCCCGCTT
>CAMAWJ010000015.1 GCA_945861955.1 Bifidobacterium breve | reverse complement strand
CTCCGGGCTGTTCCTCAACTCGCGAGGAGTACTGCTGCCATTTCTTACCGCATTCGAGGCGGCACTTCCGCAAGTTGACTGCGCTTCGCGCAGACCTCTTTATTGCGCAAATTGTGAGTCGCAATTGGCCACCCAAACGCTGCGCGCTTGGGCCAATGGCTCCCCTCAATCTCCGTTTCGCTGCCGGTCTCTTATGCCAACAGGAGCGCGGCGATGTCGACGGCGTTTGATGCAGCGTGCCTCCGCTGGAGATACAGAGAGGAGTTGTTGCCCGCGCCTTGCGCGGACCTCTTCTCTAGGGAGCAGATAGTGAGTCACGATCGGCTACCCAAACGCTGTGCGCTTGGGCCGATAGTTCCTCTCAACTTGCGGCGCTCTCTACTCAGATCGCGAGGAGCAACTCTGCGATGTCTACCGCATTCGAAGCGGCACCCTTCCGCAAGTTGTCACCAACAACCCAGCACGCCAACCCATTCGGACAACCCAGGTCCTCGCGGATACGGCCGACGAAGATGCCGTCTTTACCCGTTGCCTGTCGGGCTGTTGGGTACGTCATTGAGTCGGCGTCGTCCAAGACCGTGATGCCCGGGTCTGCTTCGAGCAGCGTGCGAAAGGCGCGGGCGGAGAGGGGCTCGCGGGTTTCGAGCCAGACGGCCTCGGAGTGGCCGTTGATGACGGGGACGCGGGTGCACATGGCGGAGACGCGGAGGTCGGGGAGGTCGAGGATCTTGCGGGATTCGTGGACGAGTTTGAGTTCGCCTGTTTACCAGGGAACCGGTCTTTCGCAACCTGCAGCAGACCCTAGAAAAGACGCTTAGAAAGCCTGGAAGTCACTAAACGCGGTAGTCGTAGTTCCAAGGTAATTCAATGCACCCGTCACAACGTTCACCTTTCCAACAACATAGGTGTTGTTGGAAAAACGGAGACCATCAAAAAAGATCTCACCAGTGGAGGCGGAGTAGGCGAGGTTGTAGATCTCAGTTTGGCTGGAAGTTGAAATGAGTGCTCGTTCGGTGTCGGTAGCGGGGTCGTAAGCGGTCGTAAGGAATTGTCCAGCGCTGTTGGTGCCGGTGATAACAAAGTGTGAGCCTGCTTCTTTAATTGACCGCACATCGCTGATCTGGGTTGACGTGGGCTTTACCTCCGGCCACATTTGCATCAGCGTTTTCCTCATACCCGATCCGCCGACGCCATAAGCGATGCCGGACTGAGTAACAATAATGTTGGAAAGCCATGAAAGCCCATTGTTACAGTAGCCAGCGTTCGATTCCGTAGCACAGAGACCGACTCTATTTCCGGTGAAGGACACGTTAAGGCAGGTATAGAAATATCCCGGGGATGTGTCGTAGTTCGCCTTATAATTTGTTGCCTGGGTGCCAATGCAGTCGTCGCGAACCCATGGAATCGGATCGAGCGTCTTGGATTCTGCGATGAATCGTCGTACCGGACCCTTGACATCGCAGCAATTCACGCCGAAGTAGACGTTGCCGTCAGGGAATTGCTTGATCCACGTTGGGCTTTGGTTGAGGATTTGGGTGACTACGAGCGAGGTGCTGAGCCATCGCAACCACCCACCGCCAGAACTGGACCCTGTGATGACCACCGTGCCGTCTTCAAGGGCGATGAATGAGCCGAGCGTGGTTTGTGAGGTAACCAGATCCACAATCACACCGTCTGAATTTCGCCGCAAAACGTTAGAGGTCCCATTCGAGCCGCGATAATAGACCCGAGCACTGTTATCAAACTGAATGTCAGAAACGGATAGAACAGTCGAATCAACACACTCTGGCACTCCGGTCGCTTCGCGAACGCGAACAAACGCACACGTCGTTCCGCTACCCGACGAAGTGTCCGACAAATTGACTGGCGATGAGAGGCCCATGTACGTCCAACCGGTCGGGCCGACCGCGATAGAGCTGATCCTAACGGTGCCTTCCGACACGGCCTCGTTGAGTGCCCCGCTGCTATCAAACGTCTTCGCGTCGGACGAACCGACTCGTGGCGCAGGACGACCTCGACGCGCGCTACCCGTACGCGTTATGCCTTCCTTACCGCACAGCGCGAAACGAAGTTCGTTCGTGGCTGGTGCGCTAGTGGAGGTGCATGTCGAGCGCGACCGAGTGAACGGCACCCAGCGAACAGTGCGATCAGCCGAGTACGGATTCGAAGCACTGCCACTGCCACTTGCACTTCCACTGCTACTTCCACCCGCGGGTCTGCATAATTTCGTACCAATGATGTCTTCGCTTTGCTTTTGCCTTGAGAGCGCCCACATCTCCCTTTGTTTTTTAGGATCTCCTGATCCAAGTAAGAAATTTGACCTCTTTCGGAGGTTTTCTGATTCCACCTTTAGGCTAAGAAAATACCCTTTCATTGATCCCGCAGCGAGGATCGTTCCGGCGTACCACTTCCCCTTCTTCTTGCCGCAAACGACAGTTGCCTGTTTTTTCTTGTTTTGAACCGTCTTAATGTCAGTCTCTTGGAGTTTGACGGCGCCCTTGATCTACCATGCTGGAAGAACTGTGGCCTTCGCGGGCTTAGCGCGATAGATGGGGTATGACTGGGCGGCGGGCAAGAGGCTGAGTCCTAACGCCATAAGACCGAGCACCAGTCCAAGGCGCACGACATCCAACCGGCACAACCCGAATAAAGACTTGATCGCCACGATTATTATCTTACTGATTACCGAATCAAACCCCAAAGAGCGATGGGAAAAGGCTTCCCTCAATCTCCGTTTCGCTGGCGGTCGCTTATGCCAACAGAAGCGCGGCGATGTCGACGGCGTTGGATGCAGGGTGCACCCGCTGGTGCTACTCGAACGTGGCGTTTCCTTCGGTGTAGGCCGCGCCGTGAATTGACACTGCGTTCGCACCAAGGCCGAAGAACTGCCGGAGGCGCGGGTCCTCTGACTCGATGATTTCTTCTGGCAATGCGCGCGTATAGTACTCGTCCATGCGCTTCACCCAGTAGTGGCTGCAGTAGGCGAAGAGTCCGCGGCGGGGAGTGTCTGACAGATTCTTGCTACCCGTGTGCCACAGCTGCGCGTCGAACGCAACGGCAGTGCCAGCCGGCACCTCCACGACGACTTCGTCTACATGTGGCGAGCCGACCTCTTCGGCGGTCGGCTCGCGGTGCCAGAGGTGGCTACCCGGGATGACGTGCAGGGGGCCCTTCTCAGGTGTCATGTCGGTGAGATACATACCCACGTTCACGGCAACAGGGGCATCCGAAAAGAATGTGATGTCAGTGTGCCACTCGCGCGACCCCGTAGAGATGGCACCCACGTGTGAGGCGTTTGGGGCGAACTCGAGCAGTTGCAGGTCGAGTAGCTGCAGATCGTCGCCGACAATATCGGTGAGGCGGTCAATGAATGAAGTCTCCATGAAGATACGACGGAAACGGGCATCGTGCAGTAGCACCCGCTCGTTCGCCGTGGAGCGGGCTTCGTTCCAAACCACCTTTGGCACATCGTCGCCGGCCGCGTAGAGTTCGGCGGCGAAATCGGAGCCGAGAAGATTGTCGAGTACGACGTAGCCGTGCTGATGGAAGGCGGTGATGTCTCGGTTTAGTTCTGGCATTGATTCGCCTCCTGGAAGATTGCGGGTTCGGAATCGTCGTAGTCCGCAAGTAGCTGGTTGACCTCCGCAAGGAGGGCAAGCGGAATGTCGAGGTCGGCTGATGCGAGGATCGCGGCGGCTTGCTCGGGGGTGCGCATGCCGGTGATCACGCCAGTGATTGATGGTACGGACAGCATCCACGCGATGGCTAACTGCTCAACGGTCGCATCGATCCGAGCTGCTAAACGCTCCAGTTCGCGCACGAGAGGTATCACGCGAGCAATCCGGTCGGCACCGAAATCAGGCTCGGATGTACGCCAATCATCGTCTGGTAGCGCAGCGATGCGCTCCGCTGAGAGCTGCGATGAGAGGAGCCCAGAAGCGAGTGGCGAGAAGCAAAGCACGCCAATGTCGAGATTCGAGCAGTGGGGCAGAAGATCGTGCTCGATGTGCTTGCGCGGTACGTTCCCGACGTACGGTGCCGTCCAAAGCGCAGTGCGGCTCAACATTGAATATGGCGGTTGAACCGTCTCGACCGGGGCAACTGTCGAGCAACGCTCGATCTGTTCACGAGTGAAGTTCGAGACGCCAATATGCCGTACTTTTCCTTCGTCGCGAAGCGCCACGAGTGTTGACCAAGCCTCCTCAATCATCGCATCGGGCTGACCCCAGTGAATCTGGTAGAGGTCGATTGCGTCAACGCCGAGGCGGGTAAGGCTGCCCTCCACCTCGACGCGAATAGCGGCGTCGTCGAGGCGGGATCCAAAGACGCCGGCGGTGTCAAAAAAGACACCACATTTTGTGAATACGAGCGGTGGCTCATCGAGGCCACGGATCGCCCGCGCAACAATCTCCTCCGAGCGGCCGTGACCATACGAAGGAGCAGTGTCGATCCAGTTCGCACCGAGGTCGAGTGCGCGGTGGATCGTGGAGACCGACGCGGTCTCACTCGCCGGTCCCCATTGGCCACCGAACGCCCACGTACCGACTCCGATTGGAGAGATCATTGGACCGGTCATGCCGAGTCGGCGGGATGCTGCCAAACCCATGGCGTTTAGTCCTGCGGTGGGCCGTACGCGATGGGATCCCAGGCGATGAATTCATCGGCTGGAGCGCCGATCACCAACCACATCGCGTCCTCATCAGAACTGTTGCGAGTCGTGTGTTGCACACCTTTTGGAACGCGCACCGCATCGTGAGGTACCATCGGCACGGACTCATCCTCGGTGACAAATGAGGCTTGCCCAGATAGTAGGACGTAGACCTCTTCAGCTTCATCGTGCGCGTGCATAACTCCCGAGTCGCCAGGTAGTTGGCGGTTGATGATGAAGGCGAAATTCTCGCAGCCAAGTGGGCCGCTGTAGATGCGGGAGGTCTCACCTGGATAGTCCTTTAGACCCTCCCAAGAAACGTAGCGGTACGGTGGTTCCATGATGTACACTCTCCTGGTTGTATCGATCGATCGATCGATAGATAAATGCTAGCGTTTTGCCGCGACGGGCGCAATGGGTCACGGGCAGTCGTCAGAACATTCAATGATCCGGACGTTCGATCGGTAAAAGGGGGTGGGCTCGGTGCGTAGTTCCAATCTTGGTAGAACCGGTTTTTCGATCAGCGAGGTCGGGTTCGGCGCATGGACGATCGGCGGCGACGCGAACGCAGTGGGTAACCTCGGCGCTGTCGATGATGATGTCTCGATTGCCGCAATTCACCGCGCTTTGGAACTCGGCGTCAACTGGATTGACACTGCGCCGGGCTATGGTTGTGGGCACTCTGAGCGCGTTGTCGGACGTGCCATCGCAGGGCTCGATGAGCCACCACTCATCTTCTCGAAATGTGGATTCGTTTGGGACGAAGCCGGGCACGTCAGCGTAGACATCCGGCCGGAAACGATCCGCCGCGACGTCGACGAGAGTCTTGAACGACTCGGCGTTGAGTCGATTGACCTCTTCCAGATCCATTGGGTTGAGCCGGAGAACGACTCCGAGATCGAGGACGCCTGGAGCACTCTCGTCGAGCTTCGTGACGCTGGAAAAGTAAGAGCGATCGGCGTCTCTAACTTCGATGTTGGCCAGATTGAGCGGTGCGAGGCGATCGCGCGCGTCGACACGCTACAGCCGCCATACTCGCTCGTCGAGCGTGGCATCGAACGGGAACTGCTGGTTCACTGTGATGCGGTAGATATGGGTGTGATGATTTACTCGCCGATGCAATCAGGCCTTCTCACCGGTCGGTTCACTCGCGAGCGTATCGATGCACTCGCTGAGGATGATGCCCGCAAGTTTGACCCAAATTTCGAAGAGCCATTACTCACTCAGAACCTTGCGATCGTTGACGAATTGATCCGCCTCGGAGAGACGGTCGGACTACGGCCTGGACAACTCGCGATCGCATGGGCCCTCGTTAATCCTGCGGTGGATGGTGCGATTGTTGGGTTCCGCACCCTCGAACAGGTGGAAGACATTCTCGTCGGCACGGACTTCGCCATCGAGGCTGGACTCGCAAATCAACTCGCAGCGCTGCCAGCGGGCTGAGCAACTACCGTACCCGCATGGCAACAGTATCCAGTGACACACCGAACCGACGCGTGAGGCTCGATCGGGAGCAGCGACGCGTGATGATCGCGCGGGCGTGCGCCGAATTGATCGCCACCAATGGTTACTCCAATACCAGCATCCGCGTCATTGCGGCGAAGGCAGGCGTTAGTACCGGCACGCTGCTCCATCACTTCCAAAGTAAGGAGGCGTTGCTCGTGGAGACCCTCCTCCAAGTTTCTGATGACTTTGTTTTCGATATCAAGAAGGCATCGTCCGGAACAGGGGATCCCGTTGAGCGGCTCCGAAAAGCGGTGCGGGCGCTTCTCAACCCAAAACGGCATGCCGTAGGTTGGCGCGTATGGATCGCATTCTGGCACGAGGCATCGACGAATGCAGAGCTCGCTTCCGTTGCCGGCGCCCGCACCGAGCTATCGGAGGCAATATTCGCCGGGCTGATTGCCGAGGGAGTCGAGTCAGGTGTGCTTCGAGTAGTGGACCCGATAGTGGCCTCGGAAGAACTTGCTGCTCTGGTCGACGGCGTCGCGCTACGTATGTACGGTGAATCTAAGCTGTGGAACCAAGAGCGTGCTGTGGCGCTCGTCGACCGATTAATCGCCGATTGGCACGTGTAGACGGTTGAGGTTAGTTCGCTTGACGGGCTCGCGAAAAGACCATACAATCACGACTACCGATCGAACGTTCGGTAAATTTAAGGCGCTCTACTATGCCTATGACCAGCTTCCTGTCTGCCACTATCGATGCGATCGAGACCGCCGAAGTACTCGTCCCACGAACGCCACGAAATAGGATTTCCACCTCTTACGCGACTCTACCGGACGCCCATCATGTCCTCGTGCGCGTGAGAGTTGGCGACGTTGTCGGCGTTGGCGAAGCACCCGCCGAGCTCTGGTGGACTGGCGAGGATGCCGCTTCCGTCCGTAACGCGATTGAACGTTACCTCGCCCCGGCACTCGTCGGAGGTCCAGCCGAACCGCGTGCCGCCTGCATACGTATGGACGCTGCCCTTGCTGCTAATCCTTATGCAAAAGCGGCAATCGAAATGGCTCTCTGGGACGCAATCGGCCGGCGCGCCGGATTACCACTCTGCGTCTTGCTTGGCGGTGGACCGGCGCCCATCCCGATTAAGTATGTGATGGGCATGGTGAGTCCAGAGCAGGCTCGCGCCGAAAGCGAATGGGGTATTGAACACGGATTCAGCGTCCTCAAAGTAAAGGTTGGTGGCGTGCTCGAGGACGACGTCGCGCGCATTAAGGCCGTGCTCGAGGTCGCGGCCGGAGCGGCCAGCGTCGGCGTCGATGCCAATGGTGGGTGGACCCCGACCGAGGCCATGCGCGCGCTACCCATCCTCACCGATCTTGGCATCGTCTTCCTCGAACAGCCCGTCGATCGGCGTCTGCCCCACGCGATGCGCGAGATAACGAGTCGCTCGTCGATTCCAATAGTCGCCCACGAGAGCATGTTCACACTTCGCGACGGCGCCGATGCCGCGCGCGACCCGATCGCTCACATCTGGGCACTCACCCCAAGCACCCACGGCGGGCTCGTTCCGACACTCGACCTACTTGGAACCGCACGCACGCTTGGGCTCCAATGCCTCCTCGGCAGCACCGTCGAACTCGGCGTTGCCACAGCCTTCATGGCCCATATTGGCGCGGCCTTCGACACGATCCACCGGTGCCCTGTGCCGTCTGACGTGATCGGGCCGCTCTATCACGAAGGCGACGTGGTCGTTGAAGGCGTGGTGATCACTGATGGGCACGCGCACGTCCCTGACGGACCTGGCCTCGGGATCGAACTCGACGAAGAAAAGGTGGCGGCCTACGCGGTGAGCGGATGGCGGTAGTACGCTTCGCCGACCTTACGGCGCCTGAGGTACGCGCGCTCGCCAGCGACGGCACCGTCGCCCTTTGGCCCATAGGCGCTACAGAGCAACACGGCAACCACCTCGCAACCGGCTTCGACCTCGCGAGCGCGACGGCCGTCTGCGAACGTGCCGCTGCTGCCACTGAGGCGCCGATCATTCTGCTTCCAGGCCTCGCGTTTGGTAGTTCGGACCACTGGCTTCCTCTAGGCTCGACTATTTCGCTCCGTCCGGCGACGCTGATGACTGTCCTTGCTGATGTTGTCAGGTCACTCGCGGCATCTGGTTTCGAGCGTGTGATTATCGTCAACGGGCACGCAGGGAATGCTGAGGCGATCGCCACCCTGGTTGGCAACGCATCCCTGAGCGGAATCCGCGTTGAGGCCGTCTCGTACTGGATGCTCGTCGACGCTGGACGCCTCGCTGACGGCTGTGCCGTTGACGAGGGAGGAATCGGCCACGCAGGTGAGGTCGAGACCTCGATTGCACTGGCGCTGGGCGGTGGTTTGATTGGCCCGGGCGGCTTGCCGACCGAGGCCGGGATGCCGCTCGTGCCCGGTGGTCCGGGTGGGCCCGGGGGAGTGGCTGGACGCTCCCCCCGACCCCTTGAAGAGTCGCCCAGCGGCGTTTATGGCGACCCGACCGTTGCCACCGCTGAGCTCGGAGAGCTCGTTCTCATAGAGGCATCTGCTTCGCTCGCGGAGTTGATCCTGTGAGCCGATCCGACCAATCGAACCCGTGGGTGCCAAACGCACAGCCAGCGATCGCTGAGGAGATGCTTCGGCGGATCGGTGTCACCGATCATGACGCCCTGTACGCCGCGATCCCGCAGAACCTTCGGGTCGACGGGCTACTAGACATTCCGGTGGGTGTCCGCTCCGAGGCCGCGCTTGAGCGGGAGATCACGGATCTTCTCGTCGGTGACCCTGATCCTGCGACGCTGCTCTGTTTCCTCGGCGGTGGTTGTGCGCCGCACTACGTGCCGGCTCTCACTGAGGAGATCGTGCGCCGCGCGGAATTCCTCACATCGTACTGGGGCAACGTCTACTCGGATCATGGGAAGTACCAGGCATTCTTCGAATACGCGAGCCTGCTCGGTGAAATTGTCGACATGGACGCTACCTGCCTGCCGACGTACGACCACGGCAATGCTGCCGCAGTCGCTCTGCGGATGGCTTGCCGTGCCGCCGGTCGACCCAAGGCGATCATAGCGAGCGCCATCGGCCCCGATCGGTCGGCGATTATTGCCTCGTACCTCGCCCCTGATGTCGACGTTGTACACCTGCCTTGGCTTGCGGGCACCGGAACAGTTGACCTAGCCGCCCTCGACGAGGCCCTCGACGAGACGGTCGGTGCGGTGTACCTCGAATCGCCGAACTATCTCGGTGCAATCGACACTGGGGCAGCCGACGTCGCGGAACGAGCCCACCGAATTGGCGCACTTGTTGTCGGAGGTTGCGACCCGTCATCACTCGGCGTCCTCGCTCCACCCAGTGCCTATGGTGCCGACTTTGCCTGCGGCGATCTACAGCCACTTGGCATCCCGATGCTCTTCGGCGGTGGCCTCTCCGGCTTCCTCGCCACCCGCGACGAGGAGCGCTTAGTCTGCGAGTTCCCGACGTTTCTGATTGGCCGAACCAACACTGCCATTCCTGGCGAGCACGGTTTTGGCCTGGTCGCTTGGGAGCGCACATCGTACATGCGCCGTGAAAACGGTAAGGACTTCGGAGGCACGACGACGGGCCTGTGGGCCATCGGCGCCGCGGTGACGCTGTCCCTGCTTGGCCCCGTCGGTCTGCGTGAACTCGGCGAGGGTATCCTTCAGCGTCGCGCCTACGCCGCCCAGATGTTGGCGGACGTTCCAGGTGTCACCGTGGTTGCCCCCGAGGCAAGCCGCTTCAAGGAATTCCCGATCGCGTACGAGGGGTTGTCAGTTGCAGAGGTGAACCGCCACCTACTCGAACGAGGTATCCACGGAGGCCACGATCTCGGGATGTGGGATCCTGCGTTCGCGGGGAACGCACTCGTCTGCGTCACAGAGATGCACACAAAGGCCGACATCGACCGCCTCGTCGAGGCGACGGCGGAGGCTCTTGCGTGATGACGCCACAATTCCACCTCGCACGCTGGAATGAGCCGATCGTGTTCGGGCTCTCGGAGCCGGGTCAGCGCGGTCTTTTGCCCGCGCCCGTCGAAGCCGAGCTCGCCGCCGTCGTTGGACCGGCCGAAGCACTTGTCCCCGCCGTCGCCCGTCGTAAGACCCCAGCGGCCCTTCCTGAAGTGTCGCAGGTACGCCTACGCAAACACTTCCTGCGCCTTTCGCAGCAGACGATGGGGGCTGCTGTTGGCGTCGACATTGGTCAAGGCACCGCCACCATGAAGTACAGCCCACCCGTGCTCGACCGTATCTCCCGACGCCTCGCCGATCTACACCCGCTGCAGAACCCAGCCACCATTCGTGGACTGCTTGACATAGTGCTGCGCTTCGAGCGCGTCCTCTGCGCCATCTCGGGCCTTGACCGCTTCAGCTTTCAGCCCGGAGGCGGAACACACGGGATCTACGCGAACGCACGCATCATCCGCGCGTGGCACGAACACAATGGAGAGGGGCACCGCGATGAAATCATCACGACGCTCCATTCGCATTCCGCCGACGCAGCGGCACCGCGTCTTGCGGGCTTCCGGATCATAACTCTGGATCCCGGCCCCACCGGATTGCCAACCGTCGATGATATGCGCGCGGTCATTTCTGACCGGACCGCCGGTTTCGTCGTCGTCAACCCAGAGGACACGGGGCTCTTCAACTCAGCGATCGCTGATCTCGTCGCCGTCGTGCACGAGGCCGGAGGGCTCTGTGCATACGATCAGGCCAACGCAAACGGCATGCTCGGCATCACGCGCGCTGCCGACGCGGGTTTCGACCTCTGCCAATTTAACCTTCACAAGACGTTCGGGTCGCCGCACGGTGCTGGCGGTCTCGCTTGCGGTGCGATCGGCGTCCGGACCGCGCTTGCCCCTTTCCTACCGTCCCCGACCATCGAGCGCGACGGCGATGGTGTGCCCTACCTTGATTTCGCTCGGGAGCTCAGCATCGGGAAGATGCGTGCTTTTTACGGCGCGATCGACACCGTTGTGCGCTCCTATGCGTGGAGCCTCGCGCAGGGCGCAGAAGGGTTGCGTAGCGTCGCCGAGACGGCAGTAATGAATAGCAACTACCTCGCTACGCGGCTCCGTGACGACCTCGGCATCGACGCCTCCTTCATCGAACAATCGTCACTACCGCGGCTCGAACAGGTTCGCTACAGCCTTGAGGCTGTTCTCGCCGGCACGGGACACGGCTCGGAAGCCATCTCACGGCGCACAGTCGACTTCGGCGTGTCGGGGTACTTCCCCGGTCATCATCCGTGGACCGTGCCCGAGCCAATGACCCTCGAGCCGACCGAGTCCGCCACCCGTGCAGAGATCGATGCCTACGTGGAGATGCTCCGTGAGGTGCTTCGCGAGGCGCACGAGAATCCTGCGCGTATCGGTGCATCGCCTGAGTCGACCGCCATTCACCTCGTCGATGAGGCATCTCTTGACGACCCGACGCGCTGGGCGCTGACATGGCGTGCCTATTTGCGGAAGAACAACGCCCTGTGAGTGCCGCCGTTGTCGCTGACGTTGTTGACCTCACGCTCAGGCTTGTCGCAGCGCCGAGTCCGAACCCGCCTGGTGATGAGCGTGCGGCTGCGACCGTTCTGATCGAGTATCTAACGGGTACCGGTGGACTCGAGATTAATGAGGTTGGGCCACGCCCCGAGAGAGTCAGCGTCATCGCGTCTGCTGGAACCGGTGTGCGTGCGCTGATCCTGGCCGGGCACCTCGACACTCACCCGGTGGTCGGTAACTGGCAGCATAAAGCGGATGGCGAACAGGTTGGAGACCGCCTCTACGGACGAGGCACCACTGACATCAAGGGCGGTGTCGCGGCAATGGCGGTCGCCTTCCGGATGGCGGTCGAGGAGGGCCTGCCGACTGGAACGCGCCTCGTGCTGCTCGCCAACGCTGACGAGGAAACTGGTGGGGCGGAGGGCGTTGCCGCCATCGCCAACCATCCCGCATTGCCGATAGCGCCGGTCGTGGTCGCCGAGCCGAGTGGCGTGTTCGAGCCCTGGGAGGCACTGTACGTTGCTGCGCGAGGTACGACTAGGTTCGTGCTTCGCGCCGACGGGACACCCACCCATTCGAGCCTCGCCGGCCGAGAAGGTGTTGAGAGTGCGATTGAGCGCATTGACCGCGCTCTCGAACGCCTTCGTAGTGGTCTGCATGAGCTTCGTAGGGTGCACCCCGTCTACGGCCTCGCGGGGCGGATGACAGTGGTGCGGGTCGTCGGCGGTGAGGGCTACGGTGTTGTTCCCGGCAGCGCCGAAGCGGAGGTTGAATTACGCGTGATGCCAGGCATTACGCAAGCGGATCTAGAACGTGAGATCCGTTCGATCACTGATGAAATCGGTGTCGAATGCGCCTTCGCGGAGGGCGGTCTCAGGTGGATGGCACCGTCAGACCTCCCAATCGACCACAACCTTGTTATGGCAGCCTCTACCGCGTGGCGTGACGTCTTTGGGAGTGACCCGGCGCTCGCTTGCTTCCCCGGCGGTACCGATGCGCGCCTATTTTCGGCATCGGGTCGGCCGGCTCTCGGCGGCGTCGGGCCGGGAGCCCTTGTTCGGGCACATCACCCCGATGAGTACGTCGAAATCATCGAGTTGGAGACCGCTGTTGAACTCTACGCTGCGATTATCCGCAGGTTTTTTGAAGAGGAGATTTGAACATGAAAGGCACACCACCACCACCGATCAGCCGTGACGAGATCCGTGCACGACAAGTCGCTGTCGCCAGCGACATCACCGCGCTCGGCCTTGACGGCCTACTGATTTGGTCGTCCAGCGGATCTAGCCTCGATTCTTTTGGAAATGCTTTCTATCTGACGAATCACTACTCGCCCGTACCCCGTGTCAATGTGGATATCCAACCCTTCATGACGGGCTGGGGTCAGACAGCTATCGTTCTCACGGCGGACGCACAGACCATCGTCGTGAGTGAGAACGCGGATATTCGCCATGACCTCATCGTCACCGACCGAGTGATGGCCTCCCGTGACGTGTATGCCGAGACCGTTGCTGCGCTTCGTGCGGCGGGGCTCGAACGCGCACGAATTGGCCTTGTCGGGGCGTCGTGTATGCCCGTTGCGGCCTGGCGTCGCATCAGCGAGGCTCTGCCACACTTGCAGTTTGAGGACGCGGACGAGGTTTTGTTCCGGCGACGCATGCTTAAGAGCCCTGGCGAGCTCGATTTGATGCGGCATGCGAGCGCCATCGGTTGTGAGATCCAAAACAGCATGATGAGCCTTGCTCTACCTGGCGCCAACGACCTAGACTTGGCTCTCGCTGGGATGACGACGTGTATGGAGCACGGTGCCGTCTTGTGGGATTTTGCGTTCGCCTCTGGCCCAGCCAGCGGCCACGGTTACTGGTGCAGGATGCCCCCGTGGGATCGAGAGCGGTGCTATGAGCACGGCGACATCATTCACCCTGACGCCTATGGGGCATTTGATGGCTATTTCTTCGACCTGCAGCGCACCCGCATCGCCGGTGATGATCCATCGTCCGGTCTGCGCTGGCTGCTCGACGGCGTCGTCGGCGTGGTGGAAGCCCTCTGCGACGCATCGCGGGCGGGAGTCTCCGCAGCTGACGTCGCGAAATTAAAGTCGACGTGGCTCGGCGACTACGGCTACACCGACCCAGCCGGTGAGCACTCACTCGTCGGCAAAGAAATTATGGAGCCGCTTGACGCCGTTGGTCACGGCATGGGTCTCGGATTCGAATTGCCGTGGGTCGATACTGCCTCGCCGTGGATACTCGAACCGTCGATGACGATCGCGCTTGAGGTCTATCTGTCTGAGCCAGGCGTCGGCACAGTAGCCTTTGAACATGTTCTGGTTGTCACCGAAGGTGCTCCCGAGATCCTCACCACGGGGTGTCCGTCTGTTTGGTGGTAGACGCGCCTGCACGACGCGCGCGTAGGTCTGCCGACGCGCCCGGCCCGACAAGTGCTATGAGCAGGAACGCCGTGATGACGTAGGCCGCGCTATCCCCGGCCACCTGGGCGATAGTACCGGCCAGCACTGACCCGACGGTCGATCCGGCTGCCCAAGCCATAACCATGAACCCGAAGCCGACGGCAATACGCCGTGCGCGTTCTGTGCCTGTGGCCTGCACGTAGGCGATCGTCCCGCCGCTCCGACCCTGCACGAGCAGCAGGAGTAACGTGGGGATTATTACCCAGAGACCGAACGGTGTTGCCAGCGTGAGGCACAACAAGACCTCGCCGATCAGCCACCAGCGCGTAGTGCGAATCGGGCCGATGCGATCACAGAGCAACCCGATGCCGACAACGATGGGAATGGCGAGGATACCGCCGAACATGAACAGGAGTCCGATCTGGGCGGTGGTCACTCCAAGCGCGTCAAGTCGCAGGGTTGCGAGTGTCTGTACACACCCCGCAGAGACCCCGATACCTATGAAGAGGAGCACTGGGTAGCGCCCGGTGTTGCTGGTCGCAAGGCCCCTAGCATCCGCCGCAAACGCTGAAAGCATTTTACGCGTCGGCGTCCGTTCGAAGTTGTCAGTGCCAGTCAGTGCGAGCACGATCGCACTCGTTGCTGCAACGCTCGCAACCATTGCGAACGACACAGTGGCACCGAGGTTAGGGACGACGAATCCACCCAGCGCGGGTCCACCGATCGCACTCAGCCCCTGGAGGGCGAAAGCAATGCCTAGCACTCGCCCCTTGCGGTGAGAGCTGCCCACACTTGAGATGATCATCATCGACGCAACGACTGTGAAACCCGATGCTAGCCCCTGCATTGCCCGCGCCGCCCAGAGTGCCGTTGCTCCATCGGCGACACCGAATCCTAGCGTCGCGAGAGCGAACACGACATTCGCGAGTACGAGCGTCCAGCGCGGACCGATTCGCCCGCACAGCAGGCTTCCAGGGATCGCGGCGACAAAACTCAGAAGAGGGTATGAGGCGAATAGCCAGCCCGTCTCTACCTTCGACAACGCGAAGGCGCTGGCGTAGATCGGTAGGAGGGGCGCCAATGCGAAGAACACGACTTCATCGAGGAAGATCGATAGGTTCGCGAGGCCGAAACGAACGCGCTGGGAAACAGGGGTTCCCGTGCTGGAGTTAGTCACGCGAAACGGCGACGAGTCGCGGTACAGCGGCCAGCAGATCGATGGTGTATTGGTGCTCCGGATGCTCAAAGACGCTATCCGTTGACCCTTCTTCGAGGATCACTCCGGACCGCATCACGTAGACACGTTCTGCAATTGCTCGGACAACAGCGAGGTCGTGGGTGACGAACAGGACTGCGGTACCGGTCTGGGAAGTGAGTTCCGCGACGAGCTCGAGGATTGAAGCCTGCACAGATACGTCGAGAGCGGAGACGATCTCGTCGCAGAGGAGCAGTCGCGGCTCAGCCGCAAACGCACGCGCGATCGCTACCCGTTGTTTCTGACCGCCAGACAATTGATGCGGGTAGCGGTCGGCTATCTTGGCATCAAGGCGTACCTGGTCAAGCAAAAAGTACACACGCTCGCGGCGATCCGAGGCTGAGCGCTCTGGAAACAGAATGCTCATTGGTCGGTCGATGATGCTCGCGACGGTATGCCGTGGATTCAGGCTTGCGTGCGGATCCTGAAAGATGATTTGGATATCGCGATGCTGCGTGCGTGGACGTTTCGTTACCTGCGCAGCAAGGGGCACACCGTCGTAGATGATCTCCCCGGCATCGGGACGATGAAGGCCTGCGATCGCTCGCAGCGCCGTGGACTTACCGCTGCCCGATTCGCCCACTAAGGCAACTATCTCGCTACCACCGATACGAATGTCCACGTGGTCTACGACGGGAGGGCTGTGGCTATCACGATAGGAGCAGACGAGACCCTGGATCTCTAGCAGCGTGTTTGCGTTACTGCCTAGTACCGACGCGACTGGTGGATGACGCTGAGACGAAAGCGCACCGAGCTCAGCGGAACGAAGGCAGCGGACGGTGTGCCCTTGACCGTAGTCACTAAGTTCTGGGTGATGAGCGCGACAGGTATCGGTCGTGAAGCGGCAGCGTGGGGCGAATGCGCAGCAGTCGTTGACTGCAGTGGTGGCAGGGAGTCCTGGAATGCCAACGACGAGCCCACGTTCGTCAACGCGCGGAACGGCATCAAGCAATGCCGCTGTGTATGGGTGTCGTGGCGCGACCTTGTTGGCCAGCGCAGGGGCCTGCTCGACGATCTCGCCCGCGTACATAATCGCCATCTCATCGCAGATCGTGCCGAGCAGCGCGAGGTCATGGCTGATGAGGATCGCAGCCGTGCCGCTGTCCTTCACGAGGCGGTCGATGAGTTTGGCAATCTGCGCCTGTGTGGTTACGTCAAGACCAGTGGTTGGTTCGTCGAGGATGAGCACGCGCGGTTCGCAAGCCATTGCAACTGCCAGAGCAATGCGCTGTTGCTGGCCACCTGAGAACTGGTAGGGGAAGCGCCGGAGGGCGGATTCCGGATCGGTGATGCCGACGCCCTCGAGGAGCGCCAGCGTCCGCTTGCGCAGCGTGGGCCCACGGAGACCGAGGTGCAGTCTGAGCGGCTCTGCAAGTAGGCGCTCAACCCGCATCAGTGGACTCAGCGACTGCGAGGCGTCCTGGGCGACGTATGCCACCTGCCCTCCCCAGATGTTTCGGAGCTCGGGAACCGATGTTGTCAGTAGGTCGACGTCACCGAGCTGGGATCGGCCGCTGATGAGAACGCTACCTGGCGCCTTGTATCCGATTGCCGCTAGAGCCGCTGTCGACTTGCCACTTCCGGACTCGCCGGCGAGCCCGAGTAGACGTCCGCTATGCAGGTCGAATGAGACGTCACGCACAACAACGTTCACCTCGGCCGTGTTGACGCGGTCGAGGTAGCCGACCGTCAGGTTGTGAACTGTGAGCGCCGGGGTCATCGTACGATCTCGCTTGTGTCGTCGAGACCGAACCGGCGTGACGCCGCATCGGCGAGCAAACCGATCGCCACTGCGAGGGTACTGATCGCCATGGTTGGAGCGATTGTCGCGATCGGATTGGTGATGATGGTGACGCGTGACTCGAACAACATCGCGCCCCAGTTTGGTGACGGTGGCTGCACGCCGAGTCCGAGAAAGTTTAGTGTCGCTACGAAGATAATCGCGTATGTGAGGCGAACCGCGAACTCGACGAGAACGACGGATGAGATGTTCGGCAGCAGTTCGCGCAGGAGGATCGGCAAGCGCCGTTCGCCGCGGGCCTGAGCGGCTTGGATGTACTCCTTGGTCGCGACGCCGAGCGCGGCGCCGCGTAGGACACGGGCGACTCGCGGGCTGTATACCAGCATCACGGAAATGATGATTACCGTCGACGAGGTGCCGAACGAAGCGATCACGACGAGCACGACAAGCAGGGGCGGCAGCGCGAGAAGGATTTCGAGCAAGCGACTTCCCACAGCATCGAATCGCCCACCGAGGTATCCGGAAGCGATGCCGAAGATACCGCCCAGAACAAACGCCAGCATGGTCGCCACGAGCGGAACGATGACGACCGACCTCGCACCGCAGAGAATCCGACTGAAGGTATCTCTCCCGAGCACGTCTGTTCCGAGCCAATGAGCGGTGCTCATACCTTCGTTGGGCAGGCCAACGGCGATCTCTATTGGAGAATAGGGCGCGAGCACCGAACCAAACACGGTCATGATCGCGAACACCAGCAGGATCGCCCCGCCGATCCGGGCCTCCCACGAATCGATCAGGAACACGGCGAATCTGTGCAGACGACGATGCGGAGTAGTCTGGCTGCTGATGTCAAACGTGGCCATCTAGCGGCTTCTTAACCTCGGATTTAGCGCGAGTACGGCGAGGTCGGCAAGCAGATTGAAGACTACGAAACCCAGGCCGATGACGAGCGTGATGATTTGCACAACCGGAATATCTTTTGATCCGACGGACGATACGAGGAGCTGGCCGATCCCCGGAAACGAAAAGACGGTCTCAATGATCACTACTCCTGCGATCAGTTCGGCCATCGTAAGTGCAATCACGTTGACGACTGGCAGCGACGCATTTGGCACAACATGGCGCCAAACGAGTCCCCGATGAGGCACGCCGCGGAGGGCTGCACTTCGTACAAATGGCTGACTTGAGATGTCACGTACGCTCGCCCGTACCATGCGAGCGATGTAGGGGACCAGCACGATCGTTAGTGTGAGCATGGGTAGTAGATACGCCTTAATCTGGGCGATTCCTGACCCCATCGACGCGCCGCTCGATTCGATCGGCAGGATGCCGAGCTGAACCGCGAATACGAAAATCAGCGCGATACCAACGACGAATTCGGGCAGCGAGTTCACGACAAGCGTGACTGTGCTGATCGCAAGGTCGCTAGGGCGGCCGATCCGTTGTGCAGTGTAAACACCAAGTAAAAACGCTATCGGGATCGCCAGGAGCATCGCCGCAAGCGCAAGAATCAAGCTCCTGCCGATGCGTGGGCCGACCATATCGGTCACCTGCTGTTTACTCAGGACAGACGTCCCCCAATCGCCGCGGATTGCGTCGCCGACCCAGATGACATATCGCTTGACAGCTGGCTCTTCGAGCCCCTGTTGCTCGTTATAGGCCTCGATCTGCGCGGGCGTTGCGAACTTACCCAGCGCGACTCGCGCCGGATCAGCTGGCACGACGTTGGTGGCTAGGAACGTGACCATCGAGATAGCCACAAGTGTGATCACAGCAAAAGCGAGGCGGGAACCACCAAACTTGATGATTCCCGCCATCGAGTTGCTAGGCGAGGGTTGCCGTACGGATTTCCACGTTGCTGATCGGGTTCGCCGTCCAGCCCTGCAGCGTGCCAGCGCCACCCCAATACGATGCAAAGTTAAATGGGCTCAGCATTGCAGCGACATCGTTGTAGCGACGGATGATCTCACCACCAATTTCCGCTTGTTTTGTGGTGTCCGTGGTCTTGATCAGTTCAGTGATCCAGCCGTCGATCTTATCGTCCTTGAGTCGGGTCGTGTTCGACGTCGAGGAAGACATGTAATAAAGCTGGAACATGACCATTGGGTGCTGTCGCAGGTAGTAGTCCATCACTATGGGCTCTTTGAGGAATGCCTCGATGTAGCGATCACTAGAAACGCTCTGAATGTCGAACTCGATTCCACCAACGGCCATAGCCTGCTTACCGTACGCGGCACCTTCGTTGAGTAGTGGATATGCGGTTGTCGTCCAGACCTTTTCTGAGAATCCTTCGGCTAGACCGGCTTCGGCGAGGAGCGCCTTGGCCTGCTCGGGATCGTACGGGAAAGGCTTGAGGTCGGCTGGGGACCAAGGATCGGCCGGGTCGATGAGTGTGTCCGCACTGACTACGCCGCGGCCCGCGACGAGCAGTTTGAGCATCGCCTCCCGGTCGATCAGCATTTTCATTGCCTTCTGAACCCTAGGGTCGTTGTAAGGCTTGATGGAGCTGTCGACGTCGAATGTATATGGACTAGGATTCTTGACATCAAGGAGCTGTGCCGAGTCGGCGCCGCTGACCTGGTCGAGCGCCGAAGTGGGCACGGTATCCGTGAGATGTATGTCGCCATTTAGCAGCGCCTGAACGCGGGTCGCCGCGTCGGGGATGCCAACACCGACTACGGCGTCAAGGTAGGGGACGCCTTCCTGCCAGTAGTTCTGATTGCGCTCAAACTCGAAGCCCTCACCGGGGCGGAATGACTTCGAGATGAAGGGGCCGGTACCAAACGATGTTTTCAACCACTCATCCGTTTTCGCCTGTGCAATACGCAGCGTGTAGTGTGCGACGCGCTGGCCGAAGAAGGCATCTGGAGTTTTGAGCTTGAAGATGATCGTGGTGGGATCGGGCGTAGAGATGCTGCCCGCATCCATCACCGGGCCCAAGACGCTTAGGCCAGGAGAACCCGTTTTCTCGTCGAGTATGCGCTTGAAATGTTCTGCGACATCCTCAGACGTCAGCGTTTTGCCGCCATGGAATTCGACTCCGCTCCGCAATTTGAACGAGTGCGTGACCGCGTCGCTTGAGATGTCGTATTCCTCGGCCAGCATGGGAGAAAGCTCCCACGAGCTGTCGACAGAGAGGAGGGTGTCATAGATCAGCGAATGGCCAAAGATACCGATGGAAGTGAGCGCTAGTGCCGGGTCGAGGGAATCTTTCGCCTGTGCGTCGCCGACACCGTACTTGAGGGTTCCGCCCTTCTTGGTCGCGGCGGTTGTGTCCCCACCAGCCGTTGTCCCCGCGACCGATGTCGCAGAGCTGTCACTGGTGCCGGTGCTGCCGCAGGCCGCAAGCACCGACGTAACGCTAAGAAGTGCAGCGGCACTAAGGCCGGTGACTAGTGCCTCACGACGGGAAAGCCGGCGCGAGAACGGATCGAAAGGCTCCATTTGTTCCTCCTTGTCAACCGAACGTTCGATAGGCGACGAAGTTAGCACCTGCGCTTGTGAGAGTCAAGGGGTCGCCAGCATGCTCCTTTTGTGGTGAGAGGGGCCCTATTTTCGCTAGGTATTGAACCTGCTGCACATTTAAGTGACCTCCGGGCTGTTCCTCAACTCGCGAGGAGTACTGCTGCCATTTCTTACCGCATTCGAGGCGGCACTTCCGCAAGTTGACTGCGCTTCGCGCAGACCTCTTTATTGCGCAAATTGTGAGTCGCAATTGGCGAGCCAAACGCTGCGCGTTCGGGCCAATGGCTCCCCTCAATCTCCGTTTCGCTGGCGGTCTCTTAAACCAAAAGAAGCGCGGCGATGTCGACGGCGTTGGATGCAGGGTGCCTCCGCTGGTGATACAGAGAAGAGTTAACGACCGCGCTTTGCGCGGACCTCTTCTCGAGGGAGCAGATTGTGAGTCACGATCGGCTACCCAAACGCTTTGGGTTTGGGCCGATAGTTCCTCGCAACTTGCGGCGCTCTCTTCTTAGTGCGCGAGGAGCAGCTCTGCGATGTCTACCGCATTCGAGGCGGCACCCTTCCGCAAGTTGTCACCCACGACCCAGCACGCAAGCCCGTTCGGACAACCCAGGTCTTCACGAATTCGCCCGACGAAGATGCCGTCTTTGCCCGTTGCTTGACGCGCTGTGGGGTACGTCATTGTCTCGGCGTCGTCGAGGACTGTGATGCCTGGTTCGGCTTCGAGCAGTGTGCGGAACGCGCTGGCCGAGAGGGGCTCGCGGGTTTCGAGCCAGACGGCCTCGGAGTGGCCGTTGATCACGGGCACGCGGGTGCACATGGCCGAGACGCGGAGGTCGGGGAGGTCGAGGATTTTGCGGGACTCGTGGACGAGTTTGAGTTCTTCATCCGTGTAGCCCTGATCGCCCGAGAATGAGCCTGCGACGGGCAAGACGTCGAAGGCGATGGCCTTTGGGTATTGGCGTGGCTCGGGGTTGTCGTTACCGGCCAAGACGTCGGCGGCCTCGGCACGCAACGCGTCGATGGCGGCCTGGCCCGTGCCCGAGACGGCCTGGTAGGTGGCAACCGTGATGCGCTCGAGGCCGACGGCGTCGCGCACCGGACGCAAGACGGGCATCAGTTGCATCGTCGAACAATTCGGATTGGCAATCACACCCGCATGGCCGCGGATAGCGTGGGGGTTCACATCGGCCACCACTAGCGGCACGTCGGCCTGCATACGAAAGGCCGACGAGTTATCGACGACCGTTGCGCCCGCGGCGACTGCGACTGGCGCCCACTCGCGCGAACGGGTGGCGCCCGCCGAGAAGATCGCGACATCGATGCCGTCGAACGAGTCGGCCGAGACGGCCTGGACCTGCAACTCCTCGCCTTTGAATTGGACCTTCGTGCCGGCGCTGCGCTCTGACGCGAGCAAGACCAGCTCGTCGATCGGCAGGTCGCGCTCCTCGAGCACCTCCAGCATCGTACGACCAACCGCGCCCGTCGCACCAAGAATCGCGACTCTAGCCACGCACAGCCTCTTCTTCGGTCGGCTCGTTCTCGAGCTCGAAGGCCGCATGGAGTGCCTGCACCGCTGTGGGGATCTCGCTCTTAGCGATCATGCACGACGCCTTGATCGGCGAGGTGGTGATCATCCGCAAGTTGATACCGAGATCGGCGAGCGTGCGAAACATCTTCGCCGCGACGCCTGGGTGCGAACGCATGCCCGCGCCAATCAGGCTGACCTTGCCGAGCTCGTGGTCTTCCTCGACCGTCATCGGGCCCAGCGTCTGCGTGGCCTCCTCGATCGCGATGCGGGCAATGCCGACATCTTCCGTCGGGACCGAGAACGACAACTCGGCCACACCATGCACGACGTTCTGCAGAATCGTGTCGACGTTGACGCCATGCTTTGCGACCGCATCGAACACCGTTGCGGCAGCACCCGGCACGTCAGGAATGCCAGTCAGCGTGAAGACGACTTCCTTCTCGTTATGGGTGACACCCGAGATGATCGCCTGTTCCATGCCTTCCTCTCCAATCCAGGTTCCCTCCTCGTCCGAGAAGGTCGAGCGGGCGTGCACACGCACACCATGATTACGAGCCAGCTCCACCGAACGGAGCATCAACAC
>CAMAWJ010000014.1 GCA_945861955.1 Bifidobacterium breve | reverse complement strand
CGGTGTCGACGTGCCATGGGCGTTGATGTACTGAATGTCGTCGATCGTGCGCCCAGCGTCGGCAATCGCGTTGCGCAGAGCGCGGGCCGGGTTCTCGCCCGTCGGGTCTGGCTCTGTGACGTTGTGGGCATCTGACGACAGGCCGTAGCCCGTCACCTCGGCCAAGATCGTGGCGCCCCGGCTCAAGGCGTGCTCGAGCTCTTCCAGCACCAAGACCGTCGAACCCTCGCCCAACACGATGCCATCGCGCGTCGCGTCGAACGGGCGACTCGCGCCCTCGGGATCGTCGTTGCGCGTCGAACAGGCGCGGATGCCATGAAAACCACCAACACCGACGGGCGTCAGGCCACACTCAGAGCCGCCGGCCAGCATCGCATCCGCCATACCTGCTCGGATGTACATCACCGCGTCGCCAATCGCCATCGAAGACGCCGCACAGGCCGTGCTCGAGGCAGCCAATGGTCCACGTGTGCCGAACTCCATCGAAACGTAACCAGCCGCCATGTTCGGGATGATCCCCGGCGTCCAAAAGGGCGAAAAGCGCCCAATGCCTCGCTCGAGGTAGTGCTCGTGGGCAGCCTGCTGCATGTCCATGCCGCCAATGCCACTCGCGATCGAAGCGCCAATGCGATCGCCCTCGGCTGGGATATCGAGCCCCGAATTCTCAACGGCCTCGCGCGCCGCACCCACAGCAAGGTGGATGTAGCGACTCGTGCGTCGGGCGGCCTTGCGCTCCATCACGGTCTCGGGGTCGAAGCCCTTTACCTCGCAGCCGATCTTGACCGGGCTCTCCGAGACATCGAACGACGTAATCGGCCCACCGCCTGGCTTGCCAACGCGCAGCGCGGCATCGAACTCAGCGATGCTGTTGCCAATCGGGTTGACTGTCCCCATACCGGTAATGACCACGCGTCGCATCGAGTTACATCCCTAGCCCGCCGTCGACCGACAGGATCGCGCCCGTCACGAAGGCCGCGTCGTCGGACAACAAGAAGCGTACGGTGTTGGCGATGTCTTCGGGCTCGCCCAGACGGCCCAGCGGTGTCTGCGCGAGCAAAATGCCGCGGATCTCATCGTTGAGCACGTCGGTCAATTCGGTCGAAATATAGCCCGGCGCGACGCAGTTGACACGAATGCCACGCGAGCCAACCTCTTTCGCGAGCGCTTTCGTTAGCGCAATCACGCCACCCTTCGAGGCCGCGTAGTTCGTCTGCCCCAGGTTGCCATGGAGCCCGACAACGCTCGACATCGTGACGATGCTACCGCGCTTCTTGCGCAGCATCTTGCGCGACGCAGCGCGAGCGACATGGAAGGTGCCACCGAGGTTAACGTCGATCACGCGGTCCCAATCCTCAGGCGTAATGCGCGAGATGAGGTTGTCGCGGGTGATGCCAGCATTCGCGACCAGATTCCAAAGGTCGTCGCCGAAGGCCTCCTCGGTCGCGTCGACCATCGCACCAGCGGCCTCGGGGTCGCTGACGTCGCCATGGATGGCAACCGCCTCGCCTCCCGCCGCCGCAATCGCAGCGACGACAGCGTCGGCAGCCTCGCGATTAGCGGTGTAGTTGACTCCAACCTTGGCGCCGGCGGTAGCCAGCTGCTGCGAGATCGCCGCGCCGATGCCACGAGAGCCACCGGTGACGAGCGTTACGCGTCCTTCAAGCGGTCGTTCAGCCATGGGGGAGCACCTCCTGTGCCTTGGCGAGCCCTTCGGGATCGCCGATCGTAACTGTCGTACAACTGCGGTCAATACGTCGAATCAGCCCGGCGAGCACTCCGCCCGGGCCCACCTCGATGAACTCGGTGACACCTTGGCTGGCAAGCGACTGCACCGCCTGAGTAAAGCGTACCGGGGCTCCGAGTTGCGCCGTGAGGATCTCGACAATTGCCGACTCGTCCTCCCCCTGGCAGGTGACCGTCGAAAAGAACGTGCTGGTGGGTGCCTGGAACGTCGTCGCCTCAAGCGCCGGCCGCAGATCGTCCGCCGCTGCAGCCGTTAGCGGCGAGTGGAACGCGCCCGACACAGCTAGCTTGAGCGCTCGTCGCGCGCCGGCCTCCGTCGCAGCCTCGATGAAGGTGTCAACAGCCTCGTGCTCGCCCGACACCACGACCTGTCCCGGGCAGTTGTAGTTCGCAACCCAGACCCCGTCGATGCCATCGCAGAGCGCTTCGACCTGGGCATCCTCGAGGCCGATCACGGCAGCCATTGCTCCTGGCGTCCGCACCGCGGCAGCGGCTGTCGCCACGCCACGCGCCTGGGTCAGTCGAATCGCATCGCCGATACTAAGAATGCCCGAGGCCACGAGGGCCGCATACTCACCAGCCGAGTGCCCGATCGATACGTCCGCAGAAATCCCGGCCTCGCGAACCGCTGCCAAGCAGGCGAGCGAAGCGGTTGTCAGCGCGGGCTGCGTGATCTCGGTCTGGTCGAGCAACTCCTTCGGTCCGCTGCGGCAGAGCTCGAGCAGGTCCGAGCCGTAGGCCGCGGAGGCCTCCGCAAAGACCGCAGCCGCGGCCGGCGACGCATCGGCGAAGGCGACGCCCATGCCAACAGCCTGCGAGCCCTGTCCTGGAAAGCAAAAAGCGGTTTTCATGCGGGTTCTCCCATCCAGCGAATCAGGCACGTGCCCCAGGCGAGGCCGCCGCCGAGTCCCATCATCAGTAGTCGTTGGCCCGGCTGCAGGCGGCCGGTGCGCCACGCGTAATCGAGGCAGAGCGGAATCGACGCGGACGACGTATTGCCATAGCGATCGAGGGTAGTCACGACGCGCTCGCTCGGAAACTTCAGGCGCGCAACTCCACTCTCGATGATGCGCAGGTTGGCTTGGTGTGGAACGAAGAGGTCGACGTCGTCCTGCGTCCAGCCGCCCGCCTCGAGCACTCGCCGAGTCGAGTCGACAATCACCTGCGTCGCAAAGCGATAGACGACGTTGCCGTTCATGCGGATGTTGCGGTCGACCGGCTCGCCATTGCGCGAGGTGAGATCGCCGACCAAGTCGCCGCCCTTCGAACCGTCTACGCCGAGCTCCACGACGACATTCTCTTTCGTCGAAGCCGCACCCGCACGAACAATAATCGCGCCCGCGCCATCGCCAAACAAAATGCACGTGCCGCGGTCGTCCCAGTCGGTAATGCCCGAGAGCACCTCGCTGCCAATCACCATCACCGTGGTGGCTAGTCCGGCGTGAATTTGGGCGACTGCGTGCCCCAAGGCGTAGGCAAAGCCCGCGCACGCCGCAAGCATGTCGACAGCACCCGCGCTGTGGGCGCCGATGTCGTCGGCGACGAGCGCAGAAATCGAAGGAAACGAGCGCTCGGGCGAGGCCGTCGCCGTCAGGATCAAATCGATCTCCGCCGGCGCGATATCGGCGCGTTCCAGCGCCTGCCGCGCAGCGATGATCGCCAACGAGGTGACTGTCTGGCCCTCAGCGGCAACTCGGCGCTCGCGAATACCGGTGCGCTCTTGAATCCACGCGTCGTCTGTCTCGACGCGAAGGGATATCTCGTCGTTCGTCACCACGCGGTCGGGAATCGCGGCCCCGACGGCGATGATCGCCAAATCCGATTCGACCGCTGCGATCACGCGGGCGGCTCCGACAAGAGTCCGAAGGTCAAGACGCCTTCGACAGCCGGCTCGTCGCCCACGGTGACGGTCGCGCGGACGCGACCAATCCGGCCACGCAGGCGATCGACGTCGATCACCATGTCGAGCACGTCGCCCGGGCGCACGATACGGCGAAAGCGGACGTCATCGATGCCTGCAAAGACGCCAAACTTGCCCTGGTGGTCGGGGTGCGTCAGCGCACAGATCGCCGCCACCTGAGCGGAGGCCTCAACCATCACGACACCTGGCACGATCGGATTGCCCGGAAAGTGGCCTTGGAGAAACCACTCATCGCCCGTGATTGTCCAGCGTCCATGGGCGTGAACACCCGGTTCGAGCTCGACGATCTCGTCGACGAAAAGAAACGGGTCGCGATGCGGAATGATCGCCTGAATGGCGTCTCGATCAAGCGCGGTCATCTTCGCCTCCAGAGTTCGGTGTGCGCGTAGAGGCGGTCACAGGGGTATCGTAGCCGCGTGGACTCCTCCGCCTCGCAACGAGCGACACCCCGCAACGTGATTACCCGCACGAGTTGCCCGTCGACACAAGACATCGTGCGCGACGAGGCACTTGCTGGTGCACCCGCGGGGACGATCTGCGTGACGGACCACCAGACCGCGGGCCGCGGCCGGCGCGGTCGCACCTGGAGCGATCCACCCGGTAAAGCGCTGATGTTCTCGTATCTGGCCCGCCCCACACGCCCTCTTGCCGAGCTCAGCAGCCTGTCGCTTGTCGTTGGCATCGCGGTCGCCGAATCACTGCCTGTCCCCACCCAGCTGCGCTGGCCAAATGACCTGGTGGTGGCGGGTGGCAAGGTGGCTGGCATCCTCGTCGAGCTCGTCACGCCCGTTACGGGGCCGCCCTTCGCAATCATCGGCATCGGTATCAACGCAAACCTAACGCGCGACGAATTGCCTCCAACCGATCGCCTGCCGGCAACGTCACTCCTGGTCGAAGGCGGCGTAGAGATCGACCGGATCGCGCTACTCGAGTCGCTTGCAGGCAGGCTCGACGATGCGCTCGCGCTCTTCGATGCCGAGGGTCTGCCGGCGTTTCTCGCGCGCTACGCCGCGCTCGACGGCCTCGTCGGCCACGCACTCACCCTGCGCCTACCGGACGCCGAGCTCGCGGGCACGGCAGCCGGCATCGACCACACCGGCTGCCTCGTTTTGACGCTCGCTGACGGTTCGACACAGAGCTTCGCCGCTGGCGAAGTCGAGCGCGTCCTCGACTAGCGATCTCTCGGAGCGACACTTTGGGCCCGGGCCCAGAATGTCGCCTCGCAACGCTGCTAGAGTCGCGCCAGCCCGATCGGAGGTCGCAGAGATGAAGATTGTCCCCACCCGCGTCGACTCAATCACGCTCGCCGTCCGCGATTTTCCTGCGTCTGTCGCGTTCTACGAGGACGTCTTTGGCTTCGTGAAGCAGAGCCAGAACGAGATCCTTGCGCGGTTTGTTCTCGACAACCTCAAGCTCGACCTGATCCAAGCCGAAGTCCTCGAGAGCGAGACGGGAGTGGCGTCGTTTCCTACGATGCCGGGGCCGATCACGATCGCAATCGCCATGCCTGCGGCTGGCGACGTTGACGCCTGTCAGGTCCGCGCAGAGGCCGCTGGCGTTCGTGTCCTCGCTCCTGCAGAAGACAAGCCTTCCGGCCCACGCATTCTCTTCCTCTGCGACCCCGACGGCCACATCTGGGAGGTCGGCCACTTCCCGCCCGACACCTGGACAGCAGACTGATTTTTAGACTGCTCTTCGGACTGTCGGCTCAGCACTGACGTGGGTTTGCGGCAGGCGACACTTTGGGCCCGGGCCCAGAATGTCGCCTGCTACGACGCGTTGACGGTAAACGTCACCGAACGCTCGGATGCAACGCCACTGCCCGGCGGGAAGTAGTCAAAGACGATCTCGGCAGGGCCTGGAGTGTTGACCGCGATGACCCACTGCTCGTGGGTGCCGACACCGACCGCACCATCGCTCTCCGTCTCGAGAATCTCGTCCGACAATTGCATGTACTCCATCGGGAAATACGGCACCCACGTGTAACCCGTGCTCGGATTGATCGGCAATTGGATCGTGACCGAATCGCCCGTTACGACATCGATCGTTGTGTTGTCTTCCGTGTAAATCGTGTCCTCGTTAGCCGTCGTCATGACCGCCGTGGTTGTCTCTGCCGCGGCAGTGACCATCTCCGTCGTCGTTTCGGTCACCATCGCGGTTGTGGTCACCGTTGCGCTCGTAGACGAGCTGTCACCACAGGCGGCGATCAGGCCCGCTGCAAGGAGCACGAGCGCACCAGCAGAGACGATTCGTCGACGCGTATTCATGATGTCCTCACTCTACCTCCGATGCCTTCGCACCTGACCGAGAGTGGCGGTGGTTACTCGTCGTCCGAATCGTCGCCGTCCGTGGTGTCCGCGTCGTCTTCTTCAATCGGCTCGACGGTATCCTCGTCGGCGAGCTCGTCTAGGTCGGCAACGTTGGCGGCGTCCGCCAGGATGACTGTCTCCGTCGCCGCGGCCGTGCCTCCTGGCACGTCTCCGCCGTCCACCTCGTCGAGCTCGTCAACCGCATCGTCTGCTGGCACGATCGCGCAGGACGAGACGCGATCTTCTTCGCCGCGGATCCGTTGGACACGGACGCCCGACGTTGAGCGACCCATCGAACGAACCTCGCCGACAGCCATGCGCGTGACGATGCCGCTGGCCGTCGTGACGATCAGGTCTTCTTCGCCCGTCACACAATGTGCCGCGACCAGCGGGCCGCGATCGGCCTCGGCCTTGGCAGCAATCGTGCGGACACCCTTGGCGCCACGCCCGGTCTCGCGATACTCGGAGATCGGCGAGCGCTTGCCGTAGCCACCCTCGGTGATGACGAGCACGTCGTCGCCCTCTTGGGGCACGCGCAGTGCGATGACCTCGTCGTTGCCGGTCAGACGCATGCCGATCAGGCCCGAGGCAGAGCGACCCATCGAGCGCACCTTCTCCTCGGAGAAGAGTGCAGCCTGGCCCGACTTCGAGACCATCAGGATGCGATCCTCGCCGTTGGTGAGGCGCACATCGACCAGCTCGTCGCCTTCGCGTAGGTTGATCGCGATGATGCCGTCGGCCTTGAGAATCGTGTTGTACGCGAGGAACTCGGTCTTCTTGACGGTGCCCTTGCGGGTACCAAAGACGAGGTACTTGCCTTCGGTGTAGTCGCGCGTCGTGAAGGCGGCCATCACGCGCTCGCCCTCGCGGAGGGGCAACACGTTGACGAGGGCTCGGCCCTTGGAGTCGCGCGTGCCAATCGGAAGCGTGTACGCCTTAGCGCGGTAGACCTTGCCGAAGGACGTGAAGAACAGCACGTAGTCGTGGGTCGACGCTGTGATGAGGTGCTCGATCCAGTCGTCTTCCTTCGTCTGCATGCCGCGCACACCAACGCCGCCTCGGCGCTGTGCCCGATACGTGTCGACCGGCAGCCGCTTGATGTAGCCGCCGTTGGTGATGGTGATGACCATCTCCTCGTCGGCGATCAACTCTTCCATATCGATCTCGCCCTCGACCGCGCTGATCGAGGTACGACGATCGTCGGCAAATTCGGCCTGAATCGCCTCGAGCTCTTCGATGATGACCTGCGACACGCGGCTTTCGTCGGCGAGGATGCTGCGCAGCTCGGCGATTTTGGTCGTCAATTCAGCGTGCTCGGCCCGAATCGCGTCCTGCTCGAGGCCGGTAAGGCGACCGAGGCGGAGGTCCATAATCGCCTGCGCCTGGACTTCGGACATACCAAATTCGGTCTGGAGGTTCTGGCGCGCCTGCTCGGGATCCTTCGAGTTGCGGATCAGTTGAATGACCGCGTCGAGATTCGTGAGAGCGATCAGGTAGCCGTCGAGGATATGACAGCGACGTTCGGCCCGATCAAGCTGGAACTTTGTGCGGCGCACGATGACGTCGCGCTGATGCGCGATGTAGTGGCGCAGCATGTCGTGCACACCAAGCGTGCGTGGCACGCCATCGACAAGCGACACCATGTTGGCGCCGAACGTGACCTGCAGCTGCGTGTGCTTGTAGAGCTTGTTGAGGACGACGGTCGCGATCGCGTCCTTCTTCAGTTCGATCACGATGCGCATGCCCTCGTCGGACGAGTGGTCCTTGACGTCCGAGATCTCGGGCATGACCTTCTCGACCGCGAGCTCCGCGATCTTGGCGATGACGCCGTCGTCGCCGCCCTTCTTGACCGTAAACGGCAGCTGCGTGACGACAATCGCGCTCTTACCGCTCGGCAGGTCCTCGATATCGGTCGTGGCGCGGAGGCGGATCTTGCCGCGGCCCGTCGCGTACGCCGCACGAATGCCAGCGTGGCCCATGATGACGCCGCCGGTCGGGAAGTCCGGACCGGGCATGATCTGCATCAGTTCTTCGAGCGAGATTTCCGGGTTGCGAATCATCGCGATCGTGGCGTTGACGGCCTCGCCGAGGTTGTGCGGCGGAATGTTCGTCGCCATACCGACGGCGATGCCCGACGAGCCATTGACGAGCAGGTTCGGGTAGCGCGCCGGCAAGACCAGCGGCTGCTCGCGCGAGCCGTCGTAGTTGGGTCCGAAGTCGACGGTGTTGGCGTCGATATCGCGGAGCATCAGTGTCGCAACGCGGGACAGGCGGCACTCGGTGTAGCGCATGGCGGCGGCGGAGAAGCCGTCGACGTTACCGAAGTTGCCCTGTCCGTCGACCAAGATGGCGCGCGACGAGAAGGGCTGCGCCATGTGGACGAGCGTGTCGTAGATCGCCTGGTCGCCGTGCGGGTGGTACGTGCCCATCGTCTCGCCCACGACCTTGGCGCACTTGACGTGCGGGCGGTTGGGCTGCAGGCCCAGCTCGTCCATCGCGTAGAGCACGCGACGATGGACTGGTTTGAGGCCGTCGCGCACATCGGGGAGTGCGCGTCCGACGATAACGCTCATCGCGTAATCGAGATACGACGTGCGCATCTCGTCGGCTAGTTCGCGCGGTTCGGAGCCGCCGTACGGCTCCTCGACAGGTGCTTCTGGCTCAGACATCTATTCCCTGTGCGTCGCGGGCGTGCGATTCGATGAAGGCGCGGCGGTCTTCGACCTGGTCGCCCATCAAGGTGACAAACATGGCGTCGGCTTCGGCCGCGCTTTCCATCGTGACCTGCAGCAGCGTGCGTGTCTGCGGCGCCATTGCGGTGTCGCGCAGCTGGTCGGCGTTCATCTCGCCGAGGCCCTTGAAGCGGCTGATCTCGATGCCGTCCTTGCAGCAGTCGAAGATCGCCTCGCGGAGGGCGGCGTGACCAACCGCCTCGATCTCCTTGCGGCTTTGGGTGACCGTAAACGGCCCCGGACCGACGAGCTCGAGAAGGCGCTTGTGGCTGCGGCGCAGACCCTCGTACGCGGCTCCCGTAAAGAGGTTGAGAGGCAGCGGAATCGTCTCGACAGCACCCGTGTGGCGTTCGGTGCGGCGCAGCATGATCGAGCCATCCTCGTCGGCGCTGGTGACCTCGACCGTGACAAACTCGTCGTCGGCACCGCCCTTCGCGAACCATTCGCTGATCGCTTCCGGCTCGACGTTCGCCTCGAGCAGGCTCGGGTGCTTGGCGAGCTCGGCCACGGTCGGGCCGAAGGCTCCACGCATGCGCGTGGTCATGAGTTCTTGCTCGCGGACCGCTTTGACGATCGAGCGGTACAGCTCTTGGTCAAGCGGCAGCTTGTCCTCGCCTGCCATCGCCGTCACCTGCGCGAGGCGCTGGCCGACGGCGTAGTCCTCGACCTCGGAGTCCTTCGACAGGTACATCTGCTCTTTGCCCAAACGCACGCGATAGAGCGGCGGCTGGGCGATGTACACGTAGCCCGCGTCGATCAGTGGCTGCATGTGCCGGTAGAGGAACGTCAGGATCAAGGTGCGGATGTGCGCGCCATCGACATCGGCGTCTGTCATCAGGACAAGCTTGTGGTACCGCGCCTTCTCGGTGTCGATGTCGTCGCCGACGCCAATACCCATTGCCGCGACCATCGCCTGGATCTCGGCGTTGCCGAAGACGCGATCGATGCGAGCCTTCTCGACGTTGAGGATCTTTCCGCGGAGCGGCAGAATCGCTTGGAACTCACGATCGCGGGCGTCGACAGCCGTGCCGCCTGCGCTGTTGCCCTCGACGAGATACAGCTCGGAGATCGAAGGGTCCGTCGTGACGCAGTCGGTCAGTTTGCCGGGCAGGCCACCACTACCGAAGGCGGTCTTGCGGGCCGCCTCGCGGGCTTTGCGGGCTGCTGCGCGAGCGCGGGCGGCCGAAACCACTTTCTGTCCGATCGCTTTGGCCTCGGCCGGGTGCTCCTCGAAGTACTGAGCGAGTGCCGCGTTGGAGGCGCTGTCGACGATGCCGCGGACGTGCGTGTTACCGAGCTTGGTCTTGGTCTGGCCCTCAAACTGTGGTTCGGGCAGACGCACCGAGATGACTGCGGCCAGGCCTTCGGCGACGTCCTCGCCGGTTAGGTTCTCGTCCTTCTCCTTGAGCAGGCCGTTGGCCCGCGCGTAGGAGTTGACGACGCGCGTGACGGCGGTGCGGAAGCCAACCAGGTGGCTGCCGCCTTCGTGGGTGTTGATGGCGTTCGCGAAGGAGTAGATCGAGGGCTGGTACGTCTGGTTCCACTGCAGGGCGACGTCGATCTCGACGCTGCTCTCTTCGTCGCGCGAACTGACCACGACGATGCCCGTGTGCACGAGCTCTTTGCCTTGGTTCATGAAGGCGACGTACTCACCGATGCCGCCTTCGTACTTCCACGTCTCGTCGGAGCCATCGCCGCGCTCGTCGATCAGACGCAGGGCTAGGACCGGCGTGAGGAACGCCATCTCGCGCATGCGAAGGGCGAGCGTGTCGCGGTCGAAGCGAATGTCTTCGAAGATCTCGCCGTCGGGCAAGAAGGTGATCGACGTGCTGCTTTGCCCGTCCCACGCCTCGCCCTTGCTGAGCGCGTTCTGCGGATCGCCCTTGGCGTAATCTTGCGAGAAGATGAAGCCGTCGCGCCGTACTTCGATATGCAGCTTCTCGGACAGCGCATTGACAACGGAGACGCCGACGCCGTGGAGGCCACCGGAGACCTTGTAGCCGCCTCCGCCGAATTTGCCGCCGGCGTGCAGCTTGGTGAGGACGACTTCGACAGCGGACATGCCCTGGTCGGCCATCGTCTCGACGGGGATACCGCGCCCGTTATCGATGCAGGTGGCGGAGCCGTCTGTGTGCAGCGTGATCGTGACCTCGGTGCAGTACCCGGCAAGCGCTTCGTCAACAGCGTTGTCGAGTACCTCCCAAACTAGGTGATGGAGGCCGCGGGCGCCCGTCGAACCGATGTACATACCGGGGCGCCGGCGCACGGCCTCAAGACCCTCAAGGACGGTGATATCGCTGGCGCCGTAGGACTCGGTCAAGGGCTTCTTCCTGGGTGTTCACCGGTCGGTGAACACACCCCCAACTCTACCAGACGGATCTCCGGTAAAAGCCGCATTGTTACGCGCTTTTCGGGATTTTGTACCTTTCGTCACGAAGTGCGCAATCCGCGCGCGAAATTGCCTGATTAGATACCTCAAAACGAACTACTCAGAACCCCGTGACAGCGACCGGGCAATCGCCCGACTGAGCGCTTCTTTGAGGCGTGGATCATCGACTTCGGCAACTATCTCGTCGGCCCTCCTCTGCGCCGCTGGCTGAATCCGCGTCGGCTCCGGCGGCGACTCCGGCAGTCGCGTGTCGACCGGACCAATTTCGACACGGAGCTCTACGGGTGCATCGCCCGCTAACTGCTCCTTCAGTTTCTTGAGAATCGTGCGCTGCTCGAGCGTGATCGCATGCACCCAGCTGGCGTCGGCGGCATGGACGATGAGGACGCCTTCGCGGGTGATCCTGGCGGGCTGGGCGAAGCGCGCGAGGGCCGCCCCGACCGTCTCGTTCCAGACGCCGAGAATGCGCCGCACCGGGCCAAGGTCGGGCGGCACTGCGCCGCGGATATCGCCCCCAATCGGCGAGGGTAGCCGCATCGCGGACTGCGGATCACGGCGGCGCTCGCTCATGCCCGCACCGCCAGTGTATGGACCTCGTCAGCCAAATCGTCGACCCCGTCCGCTCCGGTGGCGGTCAGCAGCACCTGGCCGTGTTCCCGTGCCGCCGTGATCAGGCGTATGCGTCGATCGCGGTCGAGTTCGGACAAGACATCATCAAGCAGGAGCAGTGGTTGCTCCTGACGCGTCTCCGCGACCAAGGCTGCCTGGGCCAAGAGGAACCCGAGCACCAGCGTGCGCTGCTCGCCTTGGGAGGCACTGCGACGGGCATCGCGCCCGTCTAATTCAACGACGAGATCATCCAGGTGCGGGCCAATGCCCGTTGTCTGTCGTTCGATGTCCTTGTGGCGGCGTTCTTGCAGAAGCGCAAGGATGGCGGTGGACTCACCGACGACGGAAGGGGCGTAGGTCAGCGCGGCCGCGTGCGGTGAACCAAGGGTGATTACTCGCTCGCGGAACAGCGGCGCGAGCCGCTCGACGAGTCGTTCGCGCGCTTCGATAATCAGTGAGGCCGTATCGGCCAACTGCCAATCCCAGGGATCCAACTCGTCCTCGCTGCCTTCGCGGCGGCGCACGCGACGCAGCACAGCGTTGCGCTGCTCCATCGTCTGGCGGTACGCGCGCTCGTGCTCCTCAAAGCGTGGCCAGGCGCTCTCGATCGCACGGTCCACCGCGAGCCGTCGCACCGCGGGCCCGCGCTTGATCAAATCGAGCACGTCCGGAATGAATGTGACGGCAGCCCAGCGCTCGCGCAGAGACCGCCCATCTACCTCTGCGCCATCGAGCTCGATCGTGCGCGCGCCCTTCGTCAAGCGCAGGCGCACCGTTGTCAGCGCGCCACCAGCCTTACCCTCCAAGCGCACACCGAGCTCGTCGGCGCCGTCCTGAATCATGCGCCCGTCCGCCGTCGACCGCAGACCCGTTCCGCAGGCTGCGAGGTGCACGGCCTCGAGCAGCGACGTCTTACCCGAGCCGTTCGCCCCTACGATTGCGGTGACCCCCGCAACCGGCCGTAACTCTGCCTCGGTGTGGCACCGAAAGCCCGCTACCCGAAGCAGGTCGACGCGCATCGACTCAGATGCGGATCGGCATGATCACGTACCAGAACGTGCCGTCCACACTCTCGAGCAGCGCGGGGCGCAGCGAGGAGATCAGCCCGAGCTTCACTTCATCGCCCGGCACACTCTCGATGCCGTCGCGGAGAAACTCGTGGTTGAAGCCAATCTCAATCGTCTCCGCACCGTCGTAGGCAACAGGAATCGACTCGGCGCCCTCAGCGACGTCAGCCGTGCGGGCGGACAGACTCAACGTCCCGGTCGACAGTTCGGCGCGCACTGGCGTGTTCTGGCGCACCACGATGCCAACGCGTTTGACGACCTCGAGGAGTTCGTCCTTCGCGATCGTGATCGAGTGCTCGATGCCCTCGGGACGAAGCGCGGTGAAGTTGGGGAACTGCCCCTCAATGCGACGGACGCTGAGCCACAGCTCATCGATACCGAACGTCACGAGGCCCTCACCGATTGCCACGCTGAGTGGGCTCGCCGAGGAGCCTGCGAGCCGCACGACTTCTTCCATCGCTTTGACAGGGATGATTGCCTCGAGCGCCTCGGGCGGGGCCTTGGCGAGCGGTGCCTCTGCGACAGCCAGGCGATACGAATCGGTCGCAGCCATGATCAGGCGATCCTGCTCGAAGCGAACGAGAGCGCCGGTCAAAACGGGGCGGCTTTCATCGCGAGATGCAGCGCGCTTTACGCGGCTTACGACTTCGGCGAAGGTTGAACAATCGGTCTCGAAGAGATGCTCATGATCGATCTCCGGCAACTGAGGAAACTCGTCGACCGGCAATCCGTAGAGCGTGTACGACGACGAGCCAGCAGTGACCAACACGCGGCCATCTTCGCCCGCCGACAGCTCGACCGTTTCGCCCGTCAGCGCGCGAATCAACTCGGGAGCGATCTTTGCCGGCAACAACACCGAGCCCTCTTGCTCGACGTCAGCATCGAGTGGAACGCGAAGCGTCATCTCAAGATCAGTCGCTGCCAACTCGACTGGAGTCTCGCCACTCGAAGCCGTTAGTCGAACGTGCGAAGCGCTTTGAAGATTGGCGCGCGTCGACGCAGCTCGCGCAGCTTGGGCGAGTCGATCAGCGAGGTGCTCTCGGTTGCAACGGATCTTCATACAGCGACGTTTCCGATAGTAATGGTTGTAAGAACCTTTTCTGTATGGTCATAACCATAGGGGCTGGGGATGACGGGGATAACTCGACGAACACCGCTCTGGTGCAGCGATTTGAGACAGTTTAGGGTGTTGATGCTTTGGGTATGACCAACAGAGCTCTCCCCACAACGTGTGGAGTGGTCTTGGGAGACGTTAGTCGCTGTGGACAGAACGGGTAGTCCTCCCAGCGCTCTCCCGCCGTTTTCCGACCGGTTATCCACAGCGCTCAGCATTAGCCGAGCCGTCGAATTGTGGCCGTCAGCTCTTGCACGAGGTTGTAGAGCGAGCGATCTTCCTTAATGCGCTTGGCAATCTTGTCGTGCCCGTAGTGGATCGTCGTGTGGTCGCGCCCGCCGAAGAGACGGCCAATCTGTGGCAACGACATGTCGGTCAACTCTCGGCTCAGGTACATCGCAACCTGGCGCGGAAACACGATCGTCTGCGTGCGGCGCTCGGAGCGCAACTCATCGACCGACAGCGAGAAGTGGTCGGCTACGACGCGCTGCACGCTCTCGACCGTGACGGGCCGCGAGTCTTCCGGGTACTGCGAGCTGAGCACGTCGCGGACCAGCTCGACCATCAAAGGCTCGCCGTTAAGCATCGCGAACGCGACGCCGCGCGTCAGAGCACCCTCGAGCTCTCGGATGTTCGTCTGCACACGCATCGCGATTGCAGCCAGCACCTCGGGGTCGTCGATCGTGATGCCATCGCGCGAGGCCTTCTTGCGGAGGATGGCAATGCGCGTCTCCAGGTCCGGCGGCTGCACGTCAGTGATTAGACCCCACTCGAAGCGCGAGCGGAGACGATCTTCGAGGCGCGCAATTTCGCGGGGCGGGCGATCCGAGGAGAGCACGATCTGACTGCCACTCTCGTGCAGCGTGTTAAACGTGTGGAAGAACTCTTCCTGGATTCCCTCGCGGCCGGACAAGAACTGGATGTCGTCTACGAGTAAGACGTCGTAGGTGCGGTAGCGGTTCTTGAAGTGCTCAATGCGCTTCTCGCGCAGAGCCTCAATGAAGTCGTTCGTGAAGGCCTCGCAGGTGACGTAACACGCGGTCATGTCCGGCGTCGACGTAGTGACGTAGTGCGCGATCGCCTGCAGAAGGTGCGTCTTTCCAAGTCCCGTGGGGCCATGGATAAACAACGGGTTATAGGCTTGGCTCGGCGACTCAGCAACTGCGAGCGCGGCGGCGTGGGCAAAGCGATTGGAGGGGCCGATGACGAAGGTCTCAAAGGTCGCGTTGCGGTTGAGGGGCGCCACGCGCTCGACGCGAGTAGGAGCGGGAATCGCTACGACAGGCGCCGCTGCGGGCGTCGCCGCGGCCGGTGCGTCGATCGGTGCAGCAATCGGCGCGCTCGGCGCGCCTTCAACAGCAACCACGATCGAGACCTCAAGTGGCGTGCCATTGACGGTCGCCGCTGCGGACGTGACGAGGTCCATGAAGTGGCCCGAGATCCAGCCCCGCACGAACTCGTTGGGCACTTCGACCTCGAGCATCTCTGCCGTCAGGCTGCGCGCGCTGGCGCGACCGAACCACGCGCTGTACGTCGGCGGCGCGAGGGTCTGTTGCAGCTCAAGCGAGACGGCAGACCAGAGCGTCGAGGCAGATGTGTCGGGGGTGGCGGATGTCATTGCGGAAGCCGCGACCGTAGCAGGAAACGCGAGGTAGATGAAAGTCGGCAACCGGCTCGGATCTCCGCTGTTTGCGGGAAAAACAGACGACTCACAGGGTTATCCCCAGACTTATCCCCCGCCGGGGAGAACAGCAGCTGCTTGGCTAGAATGGCCGGCTGGGGCGAATGGGTGCGGTTGTCGTTTGCCGCAGTACCCCTACGACCGGTATGCTTCGCGTTCCCCGGAGACCGGATCGAAGATGAAGCGCACCTACCAGCCCAACGTCCGTAAGCGAGCCAAGGTTCATGGCTTCCGCAAGCGCATGTCCTCGCGCGCCGGAGTTGCAGTAATCCGCCGCCGCCGCGCCCGTGGGCGCAAGCACCTGTCGGCCTAGGTCTGCATGGAAAGCGGGCCGCAGGGACGAGGGCGCCTGACTCGCTCGGCGGAGTTCGACGCGGTCTATCGGCGCGGCCGTTCGGCAGCCAGCCGACATCTTGTCGCTTACGCCTTCCCGTCGGAGCAGAAGGAGACGCGGCTCGGCATCGCTGTCTCGCGGAAGGTTGGCGGCGCCGTGGTGCGCAACAAGTTGAAGCGGCAGTTGCGCGAGGCCTTCGACGCTAACCCCGTTGCGCCTGTGCGCTTGGACATCGTCTTAGTTGCTCGGCCTGGTCTCGATAGGGCCGTTGAAGCACAGGGCTTTCCGTGGCTCGTGACCGAGGTCGCCGAACTAATTGAGCGCAGTACTGGAACGGCAGCGGCATGATCGGCAACCTCGTACATGGCTTCTATGCGAACGTCTTGCGTCCGCTCTGGCCGGGCGGTGCGCCGGCGACGCGCAACTGTCGTTTTGAGCCAACGTGCTCGCGCTACGCCATCGATGCGGTGCGCTATCGAGGTCCGATTGTGGGCCCCGTGTTGGCGGTATGGCGCCTCCTCAGGTGCAACCCATGGAATGATGGCGGGGTCGACCCCGTTCGACGGCACCGCTAGTGGACACTCTTTACTCTCTCCTTGACCCGATCGTCCTGCCGCTGACGTGGCTTTTGACAACGATCCACGAGCAGTTAGGCGTGTCGTGGGCCTGGTCGATTGTGCTCCTAACGGTGGTCGTCCGCATCGCGATGATCCCGCTGACCGTCAAGCAGCAGCAGTCGTTCCGGGCGATGCAGTCGCTGCAGCCGCAGATCAAAAAACTGCAGGCGAAGTACAAGGACGACCGCCAGAAGCTGAATGAAGAGATGATGCTCTTCTATCGCGAGAACAAGGTCAACCCGTTCGGCTCGTGTCTGCCACTGATCGTCCAGCTGCCGATCTTCTTTGCGCTCTACGTCGTGCTCGTCGATATCTCGGAGGAAGTTGAGGCCGGCGCCGATCTCTCGATGTTCTGGGGCTGGATTCCCAACATCACCGAATCGTTGAACGTGCTGCCAGGCACGACGTTGTGGCCATTGATGATCATCTACGTGTTGTCGCAGATGGGCTCTACGCTGCTGATGCCGACCTCGGTCGATCCAAAGCAGAAGTACATCTTCCTGTTTCTCCCCATCGTCTTTGCCTACTTCATCGTGAGCCCACCGTTTGGCACCTCAGAGTTCCCAGCGGGCCTGTTGATCTACTGGATTACGACCAATCTCTGGACCTGCGGCCAGGCTGCCGTGATTCGCGTCTGGTTCCCACCACCGCTTCCTCCCTCCGTCCAGGAGGAGCCCGCCAAGAAGACGCAAGGTGGCATTGCGGCGCGCTTGGGTATTGGGGCTAAGCCGACCAACCAGATGCCGAAGGCGAAGAAGCCAAAGGCCAAGCCGGCGGCCTCGGCCAGCGAGGGTGACGTGGGTGCTGAGGCCCAGCCTAAGGCGACACCGACTACCCCGAGAAATAAGGCCCAGCGCCAAAAACGACCGAATAAGCCGATGGTAAAACCGCCCAGCGACGGTCCGAAGGACAGCTAATGGCGGAAGACCCGACAGCGGTCGAAGGCACGGGCGAGACGGTGGGCGAGGCACGCTGGGCAGCGACTCGCGAGCTCGAACGCCGCTATCCCGGGCTGGATAAAGAGACGATCGAGTTTCAGGTCTTGTCCGAAGGCGAGCGCGGCTTGATGGGCGTTGGCCGCGAGCCCGCGCGGGTGCTCGGACAGTTGACGGTGGTCCCGGAGGCCGATCCCGCGGCACCTGTGCGAACCGTGGAGCGCGAGGAGCGCCGGCCACCGCGTCAGCGTTCGAGCGCACCGGCTCTGCCCGCGGCCACAGGTCCGCTTGCCGAGCGGATCGAGGAGGTCTTGACGGCGATCTGTGGTGGCATCGGTCTCGAAGCGACGGTTGTTGTCGGACAGGGACCCGATGGTCTGGTCGCCAACGTCGAAGGCGACGACCTCGGACTGCTGATTGGCAAGCACGGCCACACGATTGATGCGATCCAGTACCTGGTCAACGCCATGGTGCTGCGCGGCCAAGAAGACGCCACGCCGGTCGTGGTGGATGCGCAGGACTATCGCCGCCGCCGCGAGGCCGTGCTGCGCGATACAGCCGAGCGCGCAGCGCAGGAGGCCCTGACAACGGGGCAACCCGTCTCGCTGGAGCCAATGTCGAGCGCTGAGCGCAAGATCGTGCACCTCGTCTTGCAGCAGCGGACAGATGTGACGACGGAGTCGGGTGGCCGCGAGCCACAACGCTGCGTTGTCGTGCTGCCGACCGCCTGACGCCGTTTCACGTGAAACAGTTCTCCACCCCTCCGCGGCGTTTCACGTGAAACGCGATCCGCTGCAGCAGTTTCTCGATGTGATTACCGACGCTGCGCAGCGGTTGGTTGCCGACAAGAGCCCCGAGGCGCTTGCCGAGCATGTCATCGACGCCCGCAACAGCCTGCCGCTCCTGGTCGGCGAGACCGGACCGCTGATCGATGTTGGCACCGGCGCTGGTTTTCCCGGTGTGCCGCTGCTGGTCGACCGCCCAGAGTTAAGCGGCGTACTGCTCGATAGCCGCGCCCGTCGCTGCGAGCACCTTCAAGAGGTTGTCGATCGCTGCGAGCTGCGCAATCGCGTCGAGGTCGTCAATCTGCGGGTCGAAGAGTATGCCCATGGTGCTGGGCGCGAGGCCTTTGGCATTGCGGTTGCCCGCGCCTTGGCTCCTCCCCCCGTCGCGATTGAGCTATGCCTGCCCCTGCTGCGTACGGGTGGCGTGTTCGTCATTCACGCGGGCACGGTCGACGCGGAACAACTCGAGCAGGCGGCCCAGGCATTGGGGGGCACCGTTGAGCAGGTTGTTCCCGTCGCGGGTTTTGCTCATCGTTCGCAGGTGGTGATTCGCAAGCTTGGCCCGACGCCAGAGCAGTACCCGCGGCGCGCGAATGCGATTGCGCGCGAGCCGCTTGTCCGCCCCGCGGACTAGCCTCTGGTGCATGTCCCGCATTTACGCACTCGCCAACCAAAAGGGTGGCGTCGGTAAGACCACGACCGCCGTCAACGTCGCTGCGTGTCTTGCGGAGGCTGGTGCGCGTGTCTTGCTCGTCGACTTTGACCCTCAGGCAAACGCCACGACGGGTCTCGGCCATCGTCCCGTGCGTGGCCGGTCAACGTACGAGGTCCTGCATGGCGTGCCAATCGCCGACATTGTCATTCCCTCTGGCATTCCCAATCTCGACCTGGCGCCGGCGCATCCCGATTTGGCTGCTGCTGCCGTCGAGTTGCCCGACATGGAGGATCGCGAGCAATTGCTTGCTTCCGCGCTGGCCGAGGTCGATGATCGTTATCCATTCGTCCTGGTTGACTGCCCGCCGGCGCTCGGCATGCTGACGGTCAATGCCTTGGCGGCCGCAAATCGGCTGATCGTGCCGGTGCAGTGCGAGTACTACGCACTCGAGGGTTTGGCTCAGCTGCTCGAAACGGTCGAGCTGGTGCGCGCGCGCATCAATCCGCACCTGCAGCTGTCTGGGTTGCTCCTGACGATGCACGATGGCCGCACGCGCCTTTCGCAGGACGTCGCGAGCGAGGTGCGCGAGCACTTTGGCAACAAGGTCTTCGATAGCGTGATTCCCCGCTCGGTGCGACTGGCCGAAGCGCCGTCGCATGGGCGACCAATTTCTCAGTTCGATCCGCGTTCGGCAGGTGCCGACGCGTATTACCGACTTGCCCTGGAGGTGGTTGAGCGTGGCTAGGCCTAGTGGACTCGGACGCGGACTTTCCGCATTGCTCGACCCAGCGGGTGTCGAGCCGACGCTCGTCACGCTCCCGCTGGAGCAGGTACAGCCCAACCCGCGCCAGCCGCGGCGGGCGTTTGAACAGGACGCGCTGGACGACCTCGCACGCTCGATTGCCCAGGACGGCATCATTCAGCCGATCCTCGTACGCTCGGCGCCGGATGGCCGTTACGAGATTATCGCCGGCGAACGCCGCTGGCGCGCAGCGGGCCTGGCGGGTCTCAAGACCATCCCCGCGATCGTTAGGCGGGCCGACGAGCGACAGACTTTGATCTTGGCGTTGGTCGAGAACGTCGTACGCGAGGACCTCAACGCGATCGAAACCGCACGCGGCTACGCGGCGCTAATCGACGAGCTGGACCTGACGCCGACGGAGGTTGCAGAGAAGGTCGGTCGCAGCCGACCGGCAATTGCCAACGCGCTCCGCCTGCTCGACCTGCCCGACGAGGTGCTGGACGCGATTATCGCCGGCGACCTCTCTGAGGGTCATGGGCGCGCGATCCTGCAACTGGAAGACCACGACGCGCGGCGGGTGTTGGCCAAGCGTGCGATCGCCGAGGGCCTGTCCGTGCGACAGGTCGAGGCCGCATCGCGATCGGGCGTGTCGGCTCGGCGCGCAAGCAAGCGTGGGGGCGGCGGTCCGCTTTGGTTCGACCACGACCTCGCCGCCGCGGCGACGGACGCCTGTTTCCGGGCGCTCGGCATGGTTGGTCGCGTGACGCCAACGAAGGATGGAGCGCATCTCGAGATCCGCATCCGCTCGGCCGAGCAGTTGGCCGACTTGGTGGCGCGCCTCGAGCAGCTCGACGGAGCGGCGCTGCACGACCGCGCGGCCTAGTTTGTCACGATTGATACAAACTAATTGAGATGCCAGACCTCCCTCGTGCGTTAGACACAAGCGGCGCCAGGGGAAACAACCTCCCCTGTCCGCGGCTGGATTCCGCAGAACCTCTAGAAACCCCTAGTGGCGCAAACGGCATCTACGGGAATCGAGTCGTCCCTAGCGATCCCCGTATTCGAGGCCGTTCTACGTCTTAGATCGATACGCAGAAGTTCGGGGGGTTGCCTTGCGCGCGGCCGCTAGCCCGCCGATCGGCTGGTGGGTGGCTGTGGGTTGGTGCTAGGGGGTTCAGCAATAGCCGTTGAGGTATCCGTACGGCGCGACCTTCGAGCAGGCTATCGCGTTGGTAAAAATCGCTCCCGTCAGGATCGCGGCGTTCGTGATATTGCCGAAAAAAGGCTCGTCGGCCCAGGTTGAGAATCGTAGGCCTGCGCCGGTCAGGTTCGCGTTGGTCAGGTTCGCGCTGGTCAGGGTCGCGTGAGACATGCTCGCGTAGGACAGGTTCGCGCCGATCAGGTTCGCGCCGGTCAGGTTCGCGAAGTCCAGGTTCGCGTTGGTCAGGTTCGCGTAGTACAGGTTCGCGTAGGTCAGGTCCGCGTTGGTCAGGTTCGCGTAGGACAGGTTCGCGTAGTACAGGTTCGCGTAGGACAGGTTCGCGTAGTTCAGGTCCGCGCCGGTCAGGTTCGCGTTGGTCAGGTTCGCGCCTTGGCATCCAGCGGTTGTTGCGGCGCAGGCTGGAGTGCCTTGTTTTGTGTTTTTGCCTGTTTGTTTTACCTTGTCGAATCGTGCGCCTTTGAGGTTGGCGCCGCGTAGGTCTGCGTGGTGGAGTTTTGCGCCTCGAAAGTCTGTGCCGCGTAGGTCGGCGCCACGGAAGTCTGCGCCGTGTAGGACAGCGCCGGTGAATTTTGCTTTCCTGAGGTCGCCGTGGTATTCGACGGTCCAGCGTTCGACGACTCCACGGCAGTCTGCGCCGGGCTCTGGCACGCATTGCTTCGTTCCCTTACCGACGCTGGTGGACTGGTGCGCGAGGCTCGTGGCCGAGCCGGCAAGGAGCGCGACCGTTAGAAGAGCTAGACAGAAGACTTTCAGAGTTAGTCGCATCGGGTGGTTGTACCACGTTCGCTGGTGCGAGCGTGTAATCCCGCTCGCTGAGCAGCTTTCGTATTGCCTTCCTACCGGACGGATCGACCCACCCTTAGCGATACCCGTATTCGAGGCTGTTCTTCGTCTTGGACAGACACGTAGAAGTTCGGGGGTTGCCTTGCGTGTGAGCAGTACCCCGCCTATCGGCTGGTGGGTGGCTGCGGGTTGGTGCTAGTTGGTTCAGCAATAGCCGTCGAGGGTATTGTTGGGCGTGACTGAGGAGCAGCCCGTCGCGCCGGCCCATCCCGCGCCGATCAGGATCGCGTTGGTCAGGTTCGTGTTGGTCAGGTTCGCGAAGAACAGGTTCGTGTTGGTCAGGTTCGTGTAGATCAGGGTCGCGTTGGACAGGTCCGCGTTGTACATGTACGCGCCGTTTAGGTTCGCGCCGGTTAGGTTCGCGCTGGTCAGGGACACGTTGGTCATGTACGCGCTGGTCAGGTTCGCGCTGGTCAGGTTCGCGCCGGCCATGTACGCGTTGGTCAGGTTCGCGTAGGACAGGTTGGTCCAGGACAGGTTCGCGCCTTGGCATCCTGCGGTTGTTGCGGCGCAGGCTGGGGTGCCTTGTTTTGTGTTTTTGCCTGTTTGTTTTACCTTGTCGAATCGTGCGCCTTTGAGGTTTGCGCCGCGTAGGTCTGCGTGGTGGAGTTTCGCGCCTCGAAAGTCTGCGCCGCGTAGGTCAGCGCCACGGAAGTCTGCGCCGTGTAGGACAGCGCCTGTGAACTTTGCTTTCCTGAGGTCGCCGTGGTATTCGACGGTCCAGCGTTCGACGACTCCGCGGCAGTCTGCGCCGGGCTCTGGCACGCATTGCTTCGTTCCCTTACCGACGATCGTGGACTCGCTCGCGAAGCTCGTGGCCGAGCCAGCAAGCAACGCGACCGCTAGAAGAGCTAGACAGAAGACCTTCAGAGTTAGTCGCATCGGGTGGTTGTACCACGTTCGCTGGCGCGAGTGTGTAATCTCGCTCGCTGAACAGCTTTCGTATTGCCTTCCTGCCGAACGGATCGACCCACCCTTAGCGATACCCGTATTTGAGGCCGTTCTACGCCTTAGATAGACACGCGGAAAGCAAGGGGGTTGCCTTGCGCGAGGCCGCTAGCCCGCCTATCGGCTGGTGGGTGGCTGCGGGTTGGTGCTAGGTGGTGCAGCAATAGTTGTTGAGGTATTCGTTGGGCGTGACTGTGGAGCAGCCCGTCGCGTTGGTCAGGTTCGCGTGCGCGCGGACTGGGAAGCCCTGCATCGGGTGGTCCCGGTAGGTAGCGCACCCCGCCGGGACGCGGCAAGCAGCCGGTGCTGGTCACCATCACCGGGGATCATCTGCAGCAATTCACGAGCGACGCTCGTTCTCTGGGTAGGAGAGCATCGCGGCAAGGCTAAGTGGCGTCCGTCGGCTGAAGATCACGCCCTACGCGCGCTTGTGACGACGCTATCTTTGTGGTGCTTACCAATTGGTGTTGCCTGGGTCGGTGGGGGGTGGGGCGCACGCCCATCCGCTCCATGTGCTGGTGGTAACCCAGACCAATCCACACCCGTCGCCATCAACGAATACAGACGGGGTCCGGACTAACAAACCGGACGCGGGAGATCGGATTGGGTTTCGCTGAGCGTTTTTCGCGTGCTTCGCAAGCTTGCCCTTCCCCTTGGCGTGGGCAGCCAGTTGCGCTTCAGGCACCGCGGTCATGGTTGCCTGCAGCAAGGTGAGGGAAATGGCAGTGGAGGGGATGATCACCGGGGATGTCATCGTCGCGATTAAGGTCTTCTCCTTGCCACCTGAGGTGTAGACGATCGCGACGTTCGGAGGGTCGGTGGCGAAGGTGTTCGTGCCCTGCGCCGACCACAGACCAACGAAGTTCCTCATCGGAAGCGTGCCCGCGTCACGAGCTGGCCGGTCGGTGAACCAGATCACCGGCTGCTTTGCCGTACGAATCGGCATCGTGAAGGTATAGGTGCCGGCTTGGCCCTCGACTGGGGCCATCTGGGCAATTGGGCCTTCGGTAACAAACAGCGTTGAGGCTTTGCTCTGTTTGGCGCGCGCGGTCTGCTCCTTACCAATGTTGGTGGATGGGTGCGCGAAACTCATGGCCGAGCCAGCGAGGAGCGCGACCGCAAGAAGAGACAGACAGAAGACCTTC
>CAMAWJ010000013.1 GCA_945861955.1 Bifidobacterium breve | reverse complement strand
CGTGGGGCACTCACGGCGCTGCTCCAGGGAGGACACCACATCCGCGCGGTTGTGGTGTCCTCCCTAAGAGACCGTGCCGTCGAGGATCTGAAGCGTCTTGAGGTCTGAGTAGAAGTCGAGGGCGTAGTCGCCACCCTCGCGGCCGATCCCACTGATGCCCGCTCCGCCGAAGGGGGCGGTCAGGTCTCGGACGAGGAAGCAGTTGACCCAAAACGTGCCGGCGCGGACGGCACGACCAACGCGGTCAGCGCGCTCAGCGCTGCCGGTGAAGAGGATGCCGGAGAGGCCGTAGGCGGTGGAGTTGGCGAGCTCGATTGCCTCGGCCTCGGTGGCGAACGTCTGAATCGTCAGGACCGGACCAAACACCTCGTGTTGGACGACCTCGCTGTCGTTCGACTGTGGGCGGATCAGCGTCGGCTCGTACCAGAGGCCGCCACTGTCGGGCTGCTGCCCACCACGGACGATCTCGTCGCCAGCACTGCGGGCTCGCTCCACGAAGCCACTGACGCGTGCGAGATGGTCGGGGTGGATGAGCGGACTGATCGTCGTTGCCTCGTCGTGGGGATCGCCGAGGACGTGGCGATCGACCTGCGCATGGAAGCGGGTAAGAAAATCCTCGACAACAGACTCTTCGACCAAGAGGCGCGTGCCGGAGAGGCAGACCTGGCCGGCATCGTCGAACTGCAACGCCGCCTTGGCGGCTGCGGCGTCCAGATCGGCATCGGCGAAGACGAGGAACGGATTTTTGCCACCGAGCTCGGCCGTAAACGGCACGATGTTCTCGGCGCCCGCATGGCCAATGTGGCGAGCGGTCTCCGGCGAGCCAGTAAAGCTCAGGCGTCGCACGCGGGTATCTGCAACGAGGGCTGCGCCGACCTCTTCGCCGATGCCCTGGACGAGATTGAAGACGCCGGGTGGGAAGCCCGCCTGGTCGACGAGGTCGAACAGCATGGAGCACGAAAGGGGAGACCACTCAGCGGGCTTGAGCACCACGGTGCAGCCTGCCGCCAGCGCGGGAGCGGTCTTCCAGGTCGAGAGCATGAAGGGCGCGTTCCACGGGGTAATCACGACAGCCGGGCCGCTCGGATTGCGCACGACGCGGTTCGTCGTCCCATTCGACTGCCAGAGTCGCTCTTCGTACTCGCACGAAAGGTCGGCGTAGGCTCGGAAGTTACGGGCACCGCGGCCGATTACGCGGGCCTTCAGCGAACGCTCAAGCATCGCCATGTCCCAGCACTCAATCTCGGCAATGTGGTCGACGTGGGCGTCGATCAGCTCGGCAAGGCGATGAAGATACGGCGCGCGCCCCTCAGGGCCCAGCACAGACCAAGCCGGAAAGGCGCGCACTGCGGCGCTGATCGCAGCGTCGGCAGTGGCGGCGTCGCCGCGACAGACGTTCGCGAGCAGCGAGCCATCGATTGGCGAGCGATCTTCGAAGGTGGATGGGCTGCCGACCCGGGCGCCATCGATGTAGTGCTCGGGCGAGACGGTATGCCCGTGGACCTCGACGCGAGCGCTCACTCGCCGCCCCGCAGATCCGCAATCGTCTCGAGATCGTCGACGGTGTAGGCGAAGGTGAAGCGATACCCCTTGCCGAGCTTGATGGGCGCAAGCGACGTGTGCTCCTCGTTGGGTGCAGCGCCAAAGCTGAGCGTTGCGTCGCCTTCCCAGATTGCTGAGATCGAACGATCGCTACTGATGGCGCGGACCAACTCGTGGACCGCGGGGTTCTGATGCTGCCCTGCGTTGAGGCGCGGAAAGTGGCGGCGATTCACGAGCGGCGGCGCGTTATGAAACGGACCGCCGGCACTCTCGCCCGTCAGCTTGACGGTTGCCTCGATCAGACGACGATCGTTGGCGGCCATCGTGCAGCCAAAGGTCGAACCGGCGGCAATTGCAGGATCGGCCAACGTACCGAGCCCAAAGGTTCGCGTCATCCAGACCGAGCCAAGCTTCTTTGGAAAGCCCTGGATCCAGCCGCGCATCAAGGCAAAATCGCGATCCACCCAGATGTACGGACAGGTCGTGACGGCCTCGCCGTCGAGCGTGCCATTGACGACGATAAAGGCCTCTTTGTACTGGCTGCGGGCAGGGTCGATCAATTCGTTCTGATCGGTCGTGCAGGACTGCCAGTCGGCAAAGATCACCGCGGCGCGCCCAGCATCCTCGGTCAGTGGCTCAACGCCAGGCGGGAGCACGGCGGCAACAGCAGCCGGGTCGGCCCAGTAGTCGACAACAACAAAGTCGCCAACGTAATGCCACGGCGGCGGCGGTACGAGGTTTGCGCGTCCCTCGGGCGAGAGCGGGAGGCTATAGCTGTCAGTCATTGCTGGCTCCGTTCGATAGCAGCGAGCTCACGATGGCTCGGCAGGGGGAAGGGGGATGCCCTGTGCCTCGCGCTGGTGCCGTTCCGAATCCACCGCGGCATCGTCGAAGCGGAAGTAGGAGCGTGGCGGCAGGATGCCCCAAGTGTTGGATCCGAAGGGATCGTCCGACCACTCGCGGGGAGTGTGGGGAAGGCGTAGGATCTCCATGTCGCAGTACAGCTCGACGAAGAGGTTCTCCTCCGGAATCCGCACGTACGCGCACAGGTTCTGCGCGAGGCCGTGCCGCACTGGCCCCCAACCAAGCCAGCGACCGTGACGACCAAGATGGTCGAGGAAGATGCGCAGCTGGCCCCAATCGACGATATCGAAGGCGATGTGATGGAAGTGCGCGGGCCCCATGCCGACGATCGCCATCTGGTGATGCTCGGCGTGGAGGTGAAACCAGATCCCGGCCTCGCCAAGAAAATCCGAGATGTTCATGCCGAGGACGTCCACGTAGAACGCCGTCATCTCCGCCATGTTCGGGGCGAGCACATTGACATGGCCAAGCTTGCGGGGATGGAAGCCGGGCAGGGTGCTCGTGCGGCGACCGGGCGGTGGCAGAAGTTCTGCTGCGAGGCGCTCTCGATGGGCGATCAATTGGACACCGCCGCCCGAAGGGTCGACGAAACGCAGCGAACCATCGGCTTCGCGGTCGTAGTGCACGCCACAGGCATCGAGGTGGGCAGCCGCGGTGTCGAGCGAGCAGTTGGCGGCGAGTTCCCAGCCGGTGTGGTCGTGGTCGGCTTCGCGGTCCTCGACGAGTTCGAGGCAGTAGTCCTCGGAGTCGCACGCGAGCAGTGCGCGTCCGCGCTCTTTGGCGACCACGGTCAGGCCAAATTGGATCGACCAGCGCGCAGCGGCCTCATCAATATCGAGCACGCGTAGGCAGGCATGGTGCAGGTCGTGCAGCTGGATGCTCATCGGTCCACCTCTCCGGCAGCGACGCGCCGCTCGGCCTCGTCTTCTGGGATCGCGAGTGCGACATGCAGCGTATTCGCCGAGGTCTCGGGCTGATCGCCGGGGCCGCGCAGGTCTACATCCCAATCGACGACGGAGTTGCGCAGCACGGGTAGACCCTCGATCTCGACCTCGACGACATCACCAACTGCCATTGGCCGCGAGTTGGCGGGCGTTCCGGTCAAGACGATGTCGCCTGGCACGAGCGTGATCACGCGACAGAGATCGGCCAGCTGGTAGCGATAGTCCCAGATCAGATCGTCTTGGTCACCCTGCTGGACAACCTCGCCATTGATGCGCGTGGTCAGCGTGAAGCCCTGGTCGGGAGTCCACTCATCGGCCGTCACCATCACGGGGCCGAGCGGTAGAAAGCCGTCTTGGCCCTTGACGCGCAGCATCGAGCCGCGATCGGCGTGGCGAAAATCGTGGAGACCAACATCGTTCGCAGGCGCAAAACCGGCCACGTACTCGTGGACCTGCTCGGGCTTGACGCCCTTCATCTCGCGGCCAACGATGACCGCGATCTCGCCCTCATAGTTGAGAAAGCGGGTGCCGCGTGGCCGCCGAACCTCGCCAAGATGACCGTTGAGCGTCGTCGGTGGCTTCATGAAATAGGACGGTTCGGGTGGCGTCTTGGCCTGGTACTCGGTCAGTCGGGACTGGTACGTCAGGTGGACCGCAAGGATCTTGGACGGCTCGGCTGGTGCGAGCCAACAGGCCTGCTCAACTGCAACTGCATCGCCAGAATCCAGCTCGACGGCGCCGTTGATGACGGTCCCCCAGTGTGGGGTCAGGTTGTGGAGAATGCGAGCGCGTTGCATCAGCGGTGGTCCTCAGTTGGGGGAGTGGTGAGAGGATTGCGCATTGCGGTCTCAGGCAGGCATCGTACGGGAGCGAGGCCACGCGAAACGACTCTGAACGCATCTGTCATCTGGATATTGTATCCAATCACGTGTCGGGATGGAACCCAGATTTGCCGTCCGACGGCAGGACTTGTCCGACCGAACAGCGAAGATCACCAACAAGGTCCGAGACAGGACACCATTTACTCGGTAACGAGTGATTCCAGGGGGAGAGACCATGGGAGCGCAAGTAGGCGGAGGGGAGAAGCTCGGTAAGGGCAATCTCACCCTCCTTGATGTGATCGCGCAGTCGATCGGGTTTATTGGACCCGTCTTTGCTGCCGCGTTCTTCATCCCAACAATTGTCGGAGCATCGCTCAACGGCAAGGGGGCAGGCATCGCCAGCCCCGTCTCGATCATCATCGCGATGATTGGCATGTGTGCGGTGGCGTGGATCATCTCGCGCTTTGCACGTCGCATCCACGCTGCCGGTTCGCTGTACGACTACGTCACCGAAGCCTTTGGTGAGCGAATCGGCTTTGTCGCCGGCTGGGTCTACTACGGCGGTGTGATTGCGCTAACCCTGGCAATCGGGCTCGCGTTCGGTGGCTTCTTGCACGACACGCTGTTCTTTAACCACGGCGTCGAGTTGGAGTGGTTCTGGTACTCGATTGCGTTCTGGGTCGTCGCTGCGGCGATGATGATTCGTGGCGTTGCGATCTCGACACGTGTGCAGCTCGTGCTCGGAGTCGGCTCGTTCCTGATCATCCTTGCCTTCTCGATCTGGGTGATCATCAAGGTCAGTGGCGACGGTGGCCTGAGTGGCGCACCGTTTAATCCGAGCTCCTCTGACCAAGGCTGGAATGGCATCTTCTTCGGAGTGCTCTACGCCGTAATCATGTTCATCGGCTTCGAGAGCTCCGCGAACCTCGCCGAGGAGACAAAGAGTCCGCGCAAGCACCTACCGCTCGCGATCTTCGGCTCGTGCATTGCCGTCGGCATTTTCTACATTATTGTCACGTACGCCCAAGCGGTTGGCTTTGGTCTTTCCGTGCAGGACTGGCTGGCAGCATTTCCGCCGCTCTATGCGCTGGCGGCCGATCCTCGCTTCGGTAGTACCCTCTTCGGCGAACTGGTCCAGTGGATTGTCGTGATCGACATTGCGGCCGTCGGCCTCGGTACGGCAGTCGGCTCGAGCCGTGGCGTCTTCGCCCTGGCCCGAGACGGTCGCCTGCCCAAGGTGCTTGCCTCGGTTCATCCGAAGTACAAGACTCCGTGGATTGCCTCGACTGCACTCGCGGTTGCCTCGATCGTCTTGATCATCATCATCGCTGCCACGAATGGCTTGATGACGGTCGGTGAGATGGATCCGGGTCAATGGTTCCCGATGTTTAACTGGCTCGCCACCTTCGGCGGCTTCATGCTCGTCGCGGTCTACATCGCGATCTGTGTTGCTGCCTTCAAGGGCATGCCCGGCGAATCGCAGGGCCTGCTGGCACTCGCCGGCATCGTCGGTGGCCTCGTCTCGATCGGCGCCATCTACGGCGTGATCGTGCAGTTCGCGGATGTCCCCACGTACAACCGCATCTGGTGGGTTGCCGCGCTCTGGCTGGTCGGTGGTGTCGTGGTGATGCTGATCCTTAATCAGATGGGTCGTCTGCGAAACAAGACGGTCTAAGGCTCGTCGAACGTGGGGCTCGGGACTTCGGTCCCGGGCCCCCTTTTTCGTTTTGGGAACTGTTCGCGTACCCTGTGCTCGTTTGGCGATTGGAGATTGACGATGGCAATCCAGGCAGATCCAGTGGTCGACCCCGAGCGCCGCGAGCGCCTGCTTGCCATCGTCGACGAGCTCGGACCGGCCTTCCGTGAGCGAGCGCCGCGTTACGACCGCGAGGCATCGTTTCCGTTCGAGAACTTTGCTGATCTCTACGCTGCCGGGTTCTACGGACTCTGCATCCCGACGCGGTATGGCGGCCTAGGGGCAAGCTTCAACGATTACATGCAGATCAGTGCGGCGATCGGCGCCTATTGCCCGATGACTGCGCTGACCTTCAATATGCATACGCAGACGGTGCTCTGGACGGGCTTTGCCGCCGACGATCTCGACATGAGCGACGAGCATCGCGCGACGCACGAGACGACACGTGCCGAGTTGTACCGCCGTATTCTCGAGGAGGGAGCACTCCAGTCGCAGCCCCTCTCTGAAGGAATCGCTCAAGGTGCGACGCGCGGTTTTGCGACGACGGCCACGCGCGTCGAGGGTGGCTACCTGATCAACGGCAAGAAGATCTTCGCCTCGTTGTCCGGTGCAGCCACGGACTACAACATCACCTGCGTCGAGACGACCGAAGACGAGATTCTCTTCCTTGCCGTCTCTGCGGATGATCCGGGGGTCGAGATCGTTGGCGATTGGGATCCGCTTGGCATGCGTGGCACGGTGTCTCGCACGCTCTTGTTCAAGGATGCCTTTGCGCCCGATAGCGCGGTGCTCTTGCCGCCGGGTATCTATAACCAACTGGCGGAGCGCTGGTCGTACGTCTACATGACGCTGACGCCCGCCTACATGGGGCTGACGAAGGCCGTGATCGATTTCGTCCAGGAGTACCTGTCGTCGCAGGCACCACCCGGCATCACGTCGCGCCGCGAGGTGCCACAGAAGCAGCAGGGCTGGGCCGAGCTGCAGATCATGTACGAGCGTAGTCGCGCGCTGTTTGATCGGGTCTGCGACGAGGCACGCGTCGATCCGACGCCCGAGATGTTGCGTCGCGCTCTGGCTGCCTCGTACACCGTCATGGAGACTGCTCCTGAGGTTGCATCGCTGGCGATCCGAGTCTGTGGTGGGCTGTCGCTGCTGAAGGATTTTCGTCTCGAGCAGTACTACCGCGATGCACGTTGCGGTTCGACGATGCTGCCGTGGAGTGCTGAGGTTTGCCTGCATCGCCTCGGGCGGCACGCGATCTTTCCTGACGACGAGCAGTAGACGTGGCGTTGCGTGACGTCGATGCCACGCCGATTGCCTGGCGCGAGCTCGGGGAGGGCGAAACCGTGCTGTTTCTGCACGGTCTGGGGATGACGCGGACGGGTTGGGATGCGGTGATGCGACCGCTTGCAGCCGGCTATCGCTGCGTCGCCTGGGACATGCCTGGCTACGGCGCGTCCGTACCTCTTGAGGAGTTCAGCCTGGAGGCGGCTGCCGATGCCGCCGCTGGTCTGATCGTCGAACTTGGCGGTTCGGCACATGTGGTTGGGATGTCGATGGGCGGCATGGTCGCGTTGCAACTCGCATTGCGTCACCCCGCCGTGGTGCGGTCGCTGGTGCTGGTCGATACGAGTCCCGCCTTCGGTTTGGACGGCACCGATCCCGATGAGTGGCAGGCGGCGAGGTTGGCGCCGCTGCTCGCAGGCGCCCAGATCGAGGAGTTCGCCGAGCCGGTGTTGCGTGGCGTGATGGCCCCCGACCCAGACCCGGCGGCTGTGGTGCTCGCCGTCCAATCGATGTTGCGAGTGCCCATCTCTGGCCTGATGCAGACGATCGCGGCACTGCCCGCGCATGACGTGCGCGCTCGCCTCAAGGAGCTCTCCGTACCGACGCTGGTGCTGGTCGGCGAGCTCGATGAAGAGACGCCGCTGGCCTATGCGCAGACACTGGCTGAGGGCATCGCGGGTGCGGAACTCCACGTGATTCCGGCGGCAGGACACCTGACGCCGTTCGAGGCACCGCTGGCAGTTGCGGCCTTGATCGGCGACCATCTGCAGGCAATGGATTCGAACTAATGGAACACCGCACCTTCGATGTCTTTCGTCAGCAGCTGCGTGCCTGTTCGTTGACGGCCGGCGAGACCGTGGTCGTCTTGAGCGAGTCGACCAGCCGCAGCGCGCTGGTCGAGGCCGCACGGCTCGCCGCGGAAGACCTTGGTGGGCTCGTGCTCGACGTGGTTGTTCCGACACCCGCAAATCCGGGTCCCGTCGCAATTCGCTCGACCGGAGCCTGTGTCGCGCTGCAGGGTAACCCAGCGACGATCGCCGCACTCTGCGCCGCCGAGCTCGTGATCGACTGCACCGTCGAAGGCCTTTTGCACGCGCCAGAGCTCGACGCAATCCTCGGCGCTGGAACGCGCGTCCTGATGATCGCGAACGAGCTGCCGGAGTCGTTCGAGCGCTATGGGCCAGACGATGGCACGCTCAAGCGTCGTGTGCTCGCTGGTCTCGCAACGTTGCGTGCTGCCACCGAGATGCAGGTCACCTCAGCGGCGGGGACGGATCTCCGGATTCAGCTGGCGGGTGCCTTTACCGCCGGCTCGTGGGGCTCCACGGATGGGCCGGGCACGATCGCGCACTGGCCGGGTGGACTCGTCGTCGCGTTCCCCGCTGCGGGCTCCGTCGAGGGCACGCTCGTGCTGGCGCCAGGCGATGCGAACCTGACCTTCAAGGAGTATCTCCGCGAGGCTGTCGCGCTCACGATCGTGGGCGATCGCATAACAAACATCGCTGGCAACAGCATCGACTCGGACTTGCTGCGGTCGTACCTCTCAGCGTTCGCCGAAGCAGAGGCCTACGCCGTTAGCCATGTTGGCTGGGGTATGAATCCGGCTGCGCGTTGGGACTCGCTGGTGATGGTCGATAAGGCCGACACGAACGGCCTCGAGTTGCGCGCCTTCGAGGGAAACTTTCTCTTCTCGACCGGTGCCAACGAAAACGCCGGTCGTTTCACGCGCGGCCACTTCGACTTCCCGATGCGTCACTGCACCGTCACGCTCGACGGCACCGTCGTCGTCGACGCCGGTCGGCTCGTCTAGCTCTCGCCGAGCTCGAACATCGCGTCGAGATCGTGGCGCGAGAAGGCGCGGAAGGCCGGCAGTATCTCGGTGCGGGCGATGCCTTCGATCGAGAGCAGGCCGGAGGTGACGAGGGCGGCCAGTCGGCCACGTTCGACGTCGATCAGGACAAAGGCCCTAACCATGCGGCGCAGTCTACTCCGCGTCCCACAGCTCGGCCTTGATCGTCTCCCACGCCTCGCCGGGATCGCCCGGCACGGCGGGGACGTAGCGGGCGCCCTCGTGCTTCGTAAAGGGCGGCGCCCAGGAGCCGCGCTTCTGCAGCCGCTTGATGTTGTCGCGATAGACCTCGTCAACCTCGGCGTGCGACTTTGGCTCGTCCTTCAGCCAGAGATTTTTGGGGTGGATCGGCTCGTCGTACATGTCCCTGAACAGCTCGGTGCGGAGATCCTTCATCCAATTGGAGTTGAGGTTCATCGCGCGGAAGTTGCGCAGCGCCTCGATGTCGATGACGCCAGCGCAGAAGCTGTTCGTCCCGCTCTGCGAGAGGCCGAGCACGTGGCCATTGAAGTCCACGACGTGACCACCGCCGCCACCGATGTCGTAGGGCTGCTCCATCCTCGGGTGCACATAGACGGGGCCAACGTTCGGGCAGACCATGTACAGCGAGTTGAAGTGCGCATGCGCGCGGTTCTGCAGCAGCCACGTGCCACCAGCGTCTGGTCCAGCCTGCGTCATTGGCACGGCTTCGCTTGGGCGATAGACGACTTCAGCGCCATTGAAGGCCAGCGCGCGGATCGCCTCGGGGTACTCGCCATCGGAGCAGCAGATCGTGCCGATGTTGCCGATGTCCTTGGTCTTGAGCACGGGGTAGAAGGCCTCGAGACCCTCTCCGAAGACCTCAACCCAACGGTCGTACACGTCGTGTGGGGTGGTCGAACGTTCGCGGCACCAGAGATGGTTCTTGGCGGCCTTGTGCACGATCTTGCCGTTCGGACCAAGCACGAACAGCATGTTGAAGAAGCGGCCGTCCATCACCTCGGGCAGGCGCGCCTTGCACTGCACGACGATGTACGTGTCGTACTGCTTGGCGAGTGCGCCGAGGCGCTGCGTCTCGGGGCCCGGCAGGTCGATAAAGAGATCGCGCGCCGCGACGGTGTGGGGAATGTCGAAGATCTCGTCGGTAAAGCCCGTCAAGGCACCCTCTGCGAGTGCGATCAGGCGCACGGGCATGTTGATGCCAATGATCGACACGGCTGCGTGGATGGCGTCCTCGATCACGTCGAGGTTGCGCGCGATCTCGCTGCGCTTCGAAATGCCGCGCACCACTGTGGAGAGTCCTACTGCCATGTAGGGCGCTACGGGCCCTGTCTGCTTTGCCATGTTCTACCTCCGCTGACCATCGTACGGCACGCGAGGTGCGGGTTTGCTTGACGGCGGGGGACAGAAAGTGGATAATGGATCCAATCTCCTTGGAGGATCGCTTCAGATGGCAGTAGTCGAGACGGGTGCAAACGTTGCAGCGCGCACTGGTGCACAATTTCTAGAGGGTCTTCGCAACGATGCGGATCGCGAGATCTGGATCGGTGGCGAGTGCATCAGCAACCCGATGGACCACGAGTTGCTGCGTCCGGGCGCCGAGGCGATCGCCCGTGTCTACGACACCCAGCACCAGCACGCCGAGATCTGCCTGGCGCCGAATCCCGACGACGGCAGGCTCGTCAACCGCACGCATCTGATTCCCCGCACGAAGGACGATCTCGAGAAGCGCCGCGCGTCGATGGAGATCATTGCTGCTGCAACGGGCGGGATGATGGGGCGCGTCCCGGACTACCTTAACGTCACCTTCGCCTGCTTCGCTGGCGCATCTGAGGTGTGGGCGCGGCGCGGCAACGAGCGTGGTGCCGAGAACATCGTCAACTACCAAAAGTTGATGCGCGACAACGATCTCTCGACGACGCATGCGATCATGAATCCGGTCGCGGATCGCTCGAAGCCCGAGGCCGAGCAGCTTGGCGGCGAGATTGCGCTGCACAAGGTGGGTGAGACGAGCGAGGGCATCATCGTGCGTGGCGCGCGGATGCTCGCAACGCTGGCACCGTTCTCCGACGAGATTTCGATCTATCCCGGTTCAGATCTCCGACCAGGCGACGAGAAGTTTGCGCTTGCCTTCGCAATTCCGATGAGCACGCCGGGGCTGCGCTTTATCTGTCGCGACTCGTTCTCCAAGCCGAAGAGCACGTTCGACTATCCGCTCAGCGCGCGCTTCGACGAGATGGACGCAGTCGTGATCTTCGACGACGTCCTGGTGCCCCACGATCGGGTCTTCCTCGATGGCGACATCGTCGGCTACTCCGAGGTCATCACCGACTCCGGGTGGCGCGGGCACATCATGCATCAGGCGTTTACCCGGGCCTATGTGAAGCTGATGTTCGCCTTCGGGCTCGGTCACGCGATGGCCAACATGACGGGCGTTGGTCGTTTCGATCACATTCAGGAGAAGCTCGGCCAGATCTGGAACATGACGGAGCTGACGCGCTCGGCGCTCGTCGCCGCCGAGGCCGATTCGTACATGGATAGTCACGGCGTCTGGTATCCGCACGATCGTCCGTTGATGGCGCTGCGTGGCGAGATGCCAAAGTGGCTGCCGAAGACGCATGAGTTGCTGCAGCTGGTCGGCGGAGGCTCGTTTATGGCGACGCCATCCGAGGCCGACTTCAACTCCCCGATTCGTGGCGACATCGAGAAGTACTTCCAGGCCGCTGGTGGTGACGCCGAGCGTCGTGTGCGTGTCTTCCGTCTCGCCTGGGACTTCATCGGTTCGGATCTTGGTGGGCGCAGCGAGCTGTACGAGCGCTTCTACCTGTCGGATTCGTGGCGTATGACGCAGCTGGCGTACCGCACAGCGGACACGACATTCGCCGAGTCGCTGGTCGAGCAGTTCCTGCACGACTAATCGGCGGTTCAGCTACCGATTGGGGTTAGAAACTTTTAGGAAGTTAGGATCAGCTTCCTATTGGGGTCAGACCCTTTTAGGAAGTTAGACGCCGCTCGATTGCTCGGTTACTTGATGTAACTTCCTAAAAGGGTCTGACCCCAATAGGAAGCTGATCAACTAGATCAACATACGTGAGATGCGCTCGCCCGTCATCACAGCAGGCAGGTTCGTGTTGGCGCGCATGATCTGCGGAAACAGGCTGACGTCGCCGACCACGACCCGCGAGAGACCGTGCACATGACCGCGTTCGTCACAGACTGCGCCGGGTCCGGTACCCATCTTGGCGGTGCCAACCGGGTGGTAGTAGTGCGCGACGTTGGCGCGGATCGCGTCGTCGGTCGAGAAGTCCGTGACCGCCTCGCCGACGTGTGCGGCGACTGCGGGGTGATCGAAAATCTCGTTGGCCAGCACGATGCCGTCGCGCAGGACGGCGAGGTCGTGGCCTGCCTCGTCGTGGAGGTAGCAGTGGTCGATGACTGGCTGCGCCTCCGGGTCGGTCGAGGCGATATCGATGCGGCCCCGGCTCTGTGGCGTGACACACGAGACGACGATGCCGACGCGGCCGTGCAACTCGTGCGTCTGATCCGCGGCCAGCACGGGGAAGACGTGGAGGTCAAAGAGACCGTCCTGCGCCTGCGATGAGATCGCCTTGCCGAGGGTCTGCTCCTCCGGCAGAAATCCAGTGGCTGCGGCGGCGTCGATATCGGCCTGCAACTCCGCACCAATCACACGGTCAACGAGGACCAGAGGTTGATCGTGCAAGTTTGCGCCGACGCCCGGTAGATCGAGCACCGGCTCGACGCCAACGGCACGCAGGCGCTCAGGATCACCAATGCCGGAGCGCTGCAAGATCAGCGGTGTGCCGTAGACGCCCGCGGCCAAGACGAGCGTGCCAGCCTCGAGCGTAACGGTCTGGCCCTCACGAACCGCGTGCACGGTCACGCCCGTTGGGGTCTCCTCAAAGCGATCGACGAGCGTGCGGTCGAGGATCGTCAGATTCGGCAGGTGCCGCACCGGATCGAGATAGGCGAAGGCTGCATTCCAACGCGTCCGGCCAACAACGTTGACCGTTTCGAGACCAAAGCCGTCGTTGCCGTCAAGGTCGCACAGGTCTGAAGTCATCTTCCAACCAAGTGCGCGCGTCGCCTCGAGACAGTGGCGATGAAACGGCACGGCCTCCACGTCGCTATAGGTGCGAACGCGCATCGTCTCGACCACGTCGGCGAAGATCGGCGCAACATCGTCTGCAGTCCAACCCGGCAAGCCCCAGGCGTCGTAGTCGGCGCGGTGGCCCACTGCTGCGATGGCGCCGTTATGGGCCGAACAGCCGCCGATTACCCGCGCGCGCTCAAAGCTCCAGCGTCCATCGCCGCCGGTGTAGCCCCAGTCGTGCGACAGCGCGAGCGTGGTGGCATCCATCAGATCGACGGGCCAGCCAGGCGTACCGTGAGGGCCGTAGTCGGGACCGGCTTCGACGAGCACAACGTCGCGACCAGCCTCGGCCAGTCGCGCGGCCAGAACGGGACCGGCTGTGCCGCCACCAACGATCACAAACTCGGCCGCGCTGCTCACGGTGCGAGGTCCTCCCAGACGGTCGTGCCCCACGTAATCGCCAGCACGGTGCAGTCGTGCCCAATGGCCGCACCGTGGTAGTGGCGCTCATCCGCAGGGGCGTCGACGAAGGTGCCAGGTAGCAACTCGGTCTCGCCGTCCTCGGTGCCGACGCGGCCGACTCCTTCGATGATCAACAGCTTCTGTCCACCGGGATGTGAGTGCCAAAACGTGGCGGCGCCATCGGCAAACGAGACGCGGGCGATGTCGGGGCGCCCATCTGTTTCAGCATCGCTCAGCATCTCGAGGTTGACAGTGCCGGTGAAGCGACCGCCGTAGAGCTCTGTCGTGGTTCCGTCACTGACGATCCGCATTGCGCCTCCCGAGGTTTCCCACAGTGTCGCTGATGCAGCCGGTTCGCGCGATTATTCGTCGCACGGAGTGCGTGGGTATCAGGGTACCCCCGGGATGGTCTTGACTAGGCTGCAGCCAACGACCTCGCTGGAGGCGCAGCGCATGAAGCAGTATGTCTACGACCAATCCGAGGGCTCCGCCGAGATGCGGAACCTGCTTGGAGGCAAGGGAGCCAACGTCGCAGAAATGCAGCGCATCGGCGTACCCGTGCCCGATGGTTTTACCGTCACGACGGAGGCCTGCGTCGATGCAATGAAGGCCGAGGGGGTCTGGCCTGAAGGACTCTGGACTGGCGTTCTTGAGCGCCTCGAGGCACTCGAGCAGCGCACCGGCCGACGCCTCGGCGACCCGAAGAAGCCGCTCTTGGTCAGCGTTCGCTCGGGTGCGGTCTTCTCGATGCCGGGCATGATGGACACGATTCTCAACCTCGGTCTCAACGATGTGGCCGTGCGTGGTCTGGCACTCGAGAGCGGCAACCCGCGCTTCGCCTGGGACTCGTACCGTCGCTTCGTGCAGATGTTCGGTGAGGTGGTACTGGGTGTCCCCTCCGACGATTTCGAGCATGCGCTCTCGATGCTCAAGCGCGAACGGAATGTCAAGAACGACACGGACCTGACCGCCGAAGATCTCGAAGAACTCGTCGGCACGTTCAAGGAGATCACGGCGGCGTTCGCCGGTCCCGACGCGTTTGGCGACGATCCGCGGGAGCAGCTGCGGCTCGCAATTGACGCCATCTTTGCGTCGTGGCAGAACCCGCGCGCAACGGTCTATCGCCGTGCAAACGACATTCCCGACGACCTCGGGACGGCTGTCAACATCATGCAGATGGTGTACGGCAACCTCGGCGACACGTCAGGCACCGGCGTCTGTTTTACCCGCAACCCGGCGACCGGTGTCAACGAGCTGTACGGCGAGTTCCTGATCAACGCGCAGGGTGAGGACGTCGTTGCAGGTATCCGCACGCCGCGCCAGCTGGCTGAACTGGAGAGCGAACTGCCTGAGGCCTACGCCGAACTGATCGCCACGATGGTGCGCCTCGAGGCGCACTATGGCGACATGCAAGACATCGAGTTTACGATTGAGCAGGGCACGCTCTACCTGCTCCAGACCCGCAATGGCAAGCGCACGGCGGCGGCCGGTGTGCGCGTGGCGTGCGACATGGTGGAAGAGGGTGTGATCACACGCGAGCAGGCCGTGCAGCGGATTGATCCTAAGCAGCTCGACCAACTGCTCCACCCGACCATCGATCCTGTGGCGCCACGCGACCTGCTGGCCTCGGGGCTCAATGCGTCGCCTGGTGCGGGCGTCGGTGAGATTGTGCTCGATGCGGACACGGCAGAGCGCCGCGGCAAGGCCGGCATGCCCGTCATCCTCGTGCGCTGGGAGACGACGCCCGACGACATCCACGGCGTGATCGTCGCTGAGGGCGTCTTGACGGCCCACGGTGGCATGACCTCACACGCCGCAGTCGTCGCGCGCGGGATGGGTAAGCCCTGCGTAGCCGGCATTGACGGCCTTCAGATTGACGCTCAAAATCGCACGATCACGATTGGTGGCCGCACGCTCAGTGAAGGCGACACAGTCACGATGGATGGCACGACGGGCGAAGTCTTCGCCGGAGCGATGTCGCTCGTGCCGCCGCGCTTCGACGAGTACTTCGAGCGTCTGACAGGGTGGGCCGACGAGATTCGCACCCTGCGCGTACGCGCGAATGCCGACACGCCCGAGGACGCTGAGCGCGCCCGAGGCTTCGGTGCCGAGGGGATCGGCCTGTGTCGCACCGAGCACATGTTTATGAGCGAGCAGCGGCTCCCGGCCGTGCGTCGCATGATCCTTGCCCGCGACGAGGACGAGCGCCTCGCCGCGCTGGACGAGCTTGCGCCAATGCAGCAAGGCGACTTTGAGGGGATCCTGCGAGCGATGGACGGACTGCCCGTCACGATCCGTCTGCTCGATCCGCCGTTGCACGAGTTTCTCCCGTCGCTGCTCGATGCGTCGGTCGACGTAGAGCGCATCCGCGAGCACGGCGCGGCGGGCAACCTAAAGGCCGCCGAGGCACTCTTGACCCGCGTCAAAGAATTGACCGAGTCGAACCCGATGCTTGGCACGCGTGGCTGCCGGCTGGGGCTCCTGTTCCCCGAGATCTACGAGATGCAGGCCCGGGCGATTGTGCGTGCGGCGATCGCGGTCAAAGCCGCCGGTGGCGACCCGTGCCCAGAGATCATGATTCCGCTCGTTGGCTTCGCAGAAGAGCTTCGTCGCATGCGCGAACTGGTCGAAAAAGTGGTGGACGAGGAGTGCGAGGCGGCTGGCGTCGAGTTCCCGATCCAGATCGGCACAATGATCGAACTGCCACGCGCCGCGTTCGTGGCCGACCAGATCGCCGAGCATGGCGACTTCTTCTCCTTTGGCACCAATGACCTCACCCAAATGGTGCTCGGCCTCTCGCGCGACGATGCTGAGGGCAAGTTCCTCCAGCAGTACCTCGAGGATGGCGTGATTGATGCCAATCCGTTCCAGACCCTCGACGTCGATGGTGTCGGTGCGGTGGTGCGGATGGGCTGCGAGCTTGGACGGAAGACCAAGCCGAACATCAAGCTTGGCGTCTGCGGCGAGCACGGTGGCGACCCCGCCAGCGTTGGCTTCTTTCATCACGTTGGTGTGGACTACGTCTCCTGCTCGCCTTTCCGCGTGCCGATCGCGCGCCTTGCGGCAGCGCAGGCGGCGCTCGACTCGACCTTCAAGGATCGGTAGGGCCGATGGCAGTCACGCTCCACGTCGCACTCGATCCGCGCGATCCGGCGCCTGCCGACGTTGCCATCGTGGTCGATTGCATTCGCGCCACGACGACGATCTCCCACGCGCTTGCGACGGGCTACGCATCGGTGACGTGTGTTGGTGAGGTCGCTGATGCGCATGCGGAGCGGGCCGAGGGCGTGCTGCTTGGTGGCGAACGCCATGGCGTCTTGATCGAAGGCTTCGATCTTGGCAACTCGCCCGCCGAGTACGCCGAGCAGAAGGGCGATCGCCTGGTTCTGACGACTACCAACGGCACGCGCGCGATCCTGCAATCCGTTGACGAGGCGACCACCGTGTTGGTTGGTGCGCTCGTGAACGCGAAGGCTCTGGTCGACGCGGCGCTCGTGGCTGCGCCCGCTGACGGCACGATCGTGGTGCGCTGTGCGGGCGTACGGGGAGAGGTTGCGCTCGACGATGCCTACGTGGCGGGTGTCCTGATGCAACGTCTCGCGCAAGCGTTGACAGGGTCGATCGCGACCGACGGTGCCCGCACTGCACTCGCAATTGCACGAGCGTATCCCGATGCACTGACGGCTCTCAATGACAGCCAGAGTGCGCGCGACCTCGACGGCACGGGGCACGAGGCCGACATCGCGCGATGTGCGCAGGTCGACAGCCTCGCGTCGGCACCACGCGTCACCGAGGCGCAGCCCGGTCGCGTCGTCGTCGCGCTCTAGTCGACGCGACTGTCCGGAAACTGCTCGGCGAGGAGCGCCTCTGTGCGAGCCTTCTGCCGGCGATGAAGCCAGCGAAGAATGATCACGCCGGCGATCACGACAATCACCGCAAAGACGATTGCGCCACCCACGCCGAGCACGTTCTCGACGCGCTCGATTGACTCACCAAACGCATATCCAACTGCCGTCAGTGTGCAAGCCCAGGTGATCCCACCCACCGTGTTCCAGAGGAGGAAGGTTCGCCACCGCATCTGACTCATGCCGGCGATCCACGCACCGAAGATCCTCAAGCCAGCCGTCCAGCGTGCCAGCACTACGGCCTTACCGCCATGCAGAGCGAAGAAGCGCTCGCCCCAGACGATGCCGGCCTCGACGTGAGTAATGTGGCTGAGGCGATCGACGAGTCGCCGGCCACCGTAGCGGCCGATGCAGAAGCCAATGTTGTCGCCGATAATGGCAGCGAGTGAGGCGACAGCAGCGACGACGAACGGATTGAGGATGCCGCGTGAGGAGGCAGCGGCTGCGACCAGCAGGATCGTGCCGCCAGGCAGTGGAATGCCTGCGGTTTCGAGCATCAGTGGGACGAAGAGCGTCAGGTAGCCCCAGCTGCGGAGCCACTCCTCAATCAACCCGTTATCGAGCATTAGAGCGTGTCCAGGATCACGGCAATCTCAGGATAGGCTCGATGGACGGCCTTCGAGAACTCGCGGAGGTACTGGTCGTCAATGCCATCGTCAAGCGTTGCCGCGTAGGCGTCGCGCATCTCCGAGAGTTCCTCGGCTGCCCAGTCGATCTCGTCAGCGTATTCGCCGTACGATTCCTCGGCCTCGTCGGTGTCGGCAGAGCGGTAGCGCTCACGGGCTTCGCGCATGGCTTGGAGACGGTCCGCATGGTCGCTTGCGAAGATGCGCAACTGCTGATCGACCAGGTCTCCGAAGCGCTTGCGGCGAAACATGTCTTGGATGCTACCCGGGTAGAGGCCGTACGCTACCGACATGCTCGAACTCACAGCGATTCGCGCCGCGATGCCGGCCGTCACCAACACCGTCTACTTCAATACTGGTACCTATGGTCCGTTTCCGTTGGCGGTGCGCGATGCGATGAACGCGCACGTCGAAGGTGTCTGGACGCAGGGTCGCATCGGCGACGATCGCTATGCCGAGCAAGCGCAGATCGAAGCGGATACCCGCAGTGCCTTGGGGCGTGTCGTCAATGCGCCGGCCTCCGAAATCGCGCTTGGTCATTGCACGAGCGATGGCCTCAACCTGGTAGTGGGTGGCATCGATTGGCAGCCGGGCGATCAGGTCGTGATCGGCGACTTTGAGCATCCGGGACTGACGGTGCCGCTGAAGGTGATGGGCGAGCGGCGCGGTATTGAGGTGATCATCGTGCCGATTACGTACGCGGACGATCCTGCGCAGGCGATCGCTGATGCATTGACGCCGCGCGTCAAATTGGTCGCGCTGTCGCATGTGGTCTGGACGACGGGGCGGATCATGCCGATCCCGCGGATGTCCGAAATCGTGCGTGCACACGGAGCAGTCTTTCTCGTCGATGCCGCGCAGGGTCCTGGCTGTATCCCGGTGGATGTCCAGACGCTCGGCTGCGATTTCTACACGATTAGTGGTCAGAAGTGGCTGTGCGGACCTTCGGGCACCGGCGGCCTGTGGGTCAATCCGGGCTCGCTCGATCGCATCGCACCGGCCTTCCCTGGCTATCCGACGATGGAGAAGACGCCGGAGGGGCCGCGGATGTGGGGGAGTGCGCGCCGTTTCGAACCCGGCACCGTCACCCACACGGCGCTGGTTGGTCTAATAGCCGCGATCGCGTGGCGCGAATCGATTGGTGGCTTCACCGCAACCCACGCTGCGGCGATGGAACTCGCTGGCCACCTGCGCGAGCGCCTCGTCGAGGTGCCGAAGGCGATTGTCTCCGACGTCGACGTACCCTCGCCGTTTGTGGCGTTCGAGCTGGAGGGGCTTTCCGCTCCAGTCGTCGTGCGCAAGCTCGAAGACGAAGGCATCATCGCCCGCTCACTGCCAGGGACCGAGCTGACCCGCGTCTCCGTTGGCTGTTGGAACGACCGCTCCGATATCGATCGTCTGATCACCGGCCTCAGCGCGCTCTAGTCCACCGTGGTTCCCAGGAGGACATGACAAGTGCGCACTTGTCATGTCCTCCTAGGATCACGAGCGGACCTTGATGGAGTGGCTCAGGCCGGCAGGCCGAGCTCGCCGGCGATCGGCTGGAGTGCCGCGACGACGTTGCGAATGTGGTCGTCGAGTTCGATGCCAAGCAGCTCGGCACCTTCGTAGACGTCGTCGCGATTGACGCCCGCCGCGAAGGATGCGGTCTTCAACTTCTTCTTGACGCTCTTCGGCTCGAGACCCTCGAGGCCCGTCGGACGGATCAGTCCGCAGGCATGGACGAAGCCACTCAACTCATCGCAGGCAAACAGCGTCTTCTCGAGTGCTGTCTCGCGCACGACGCCGGTGTGCTGGGCGTGCGCGAGGATTGCGCGACGGAACCAGTCGGGATAGCCGCGTTCCTCGAGGATCGCCTCGCCTGCCTGAGGGTGCTGCTCGAGCGTGGGGTGAATCTCCCAGTCGAAGTCGTGCAGAAGCGCGACGTTGCCCCAAGCCTGCTCGTCTTCGCCGCCCGCTCGGGCGTAGGCGCGCACCGAGGCCTCGACCGCGAGGGCGTGGCGGCGCAGGGCGTCGGACTGGATGAACTCGCAGACGATGCTCCAGGCAGCGTCGCGGTCGTGGACGAGGTCGGTTTCCATAGGGCGCAAGCGTAGCCAACTACCGAAGGTCTGTAGCAACGGCGTTTAGACTTACATCTGTGAGTGATTCGCCGAACCGTAATTCGCTCGGCGACCTATTCGTGATCGAAGGCGGCAAGCCGCTCTCGGGTCGCGTCTCGGTCGGCGGCAACAAGAACGGTGCGCTGCCGATCATCGCGGCCTGTCTCTTGACGGACCAAGAGTGCATCGTCGAGAACGTTCCGCGGATCCGCGACACCGAGGTGATGGCCGAGCTCGTCAAGTCCGTGGGCGCCGAGGTCGAGTGGATCGAACAGAACACGCTCCGCATCAAGGCCGCCGGCGAGATCGCGCCAGAGATCAATCGCGCCCTCAGCGTGCAGATTCGCGCCTCGATCCTGCTCGCAGGGCCGCTCTTGGCGCGTTGTGGCTCGGTGCTCGTGCCGCCGCCCGGTGGTGACGTGATTGGCCGCCGCCGCATCGATACGCACCTCCACGCCTTTGCCGCACTTGGTGCCGAGATCGAGGTTGAGCGCGACTTTATGTTGCGGGCGCCGAACGGACTGATCGGCGACCGTTTCTTCATGGACGAGCCGAGCGTGACCGCGACGGAGAACGCGGTGATGGCCGCCGTCCTCGCCAAGGGCGACACCACGCTGATCAACGCGGCCTGCGAACCACACGTGCAGGATCTCTGCCGCTTTCTCGTGTCGATGGGTGCCGAGATCGATGGGATCGGCTCGAACGTCCTCTGCGTACACGGCCGCGCCAGTCTTGGTGGCGCGCGCCACCGGATCGGCCCCGACCACATCGAGGTGGCGTCCTTCATCGGCCTCGCCGCCGTGACGCGTGGCGAGATTGTGATTGAGGACGTCGAGCCCAACGATCTCCATCCCGTCTTGCACGGTTTCGAGCGACTCGGCGTCCGGATCGAGCTCGATGGTCGCACGCTTACGGTGCCGGACGATCAGGACCTGACGATCCGCGACGACTTTGGCGGGCAGGTGCCCAAGCTCGAGGATGGCCCATGGCCGCAGTTTCCTGCCGACCTCACCTCAATCGCTGTTGCCGTCGCCACGCAGGCACGCGGCACGATCTTGATCTACGAGAAGATGTTCGAGAACCGCCTGGTCTTTACCGACAAGCTCGTCTCGATGGGTGCACGAATCGTGCTCTGCGATCCACACCGCGCGATCGTGACGGGCCCCGCTCAGCTCGTCGGCGAGCGCGTCGATAGCCCGGACATCCGTGCTGGCATGGCGATGCTGATTGGCGCGCTCTGTGCTGAGGGCCGCACAATCATCGGCAACGTCGGACAGATCGACCGTGGCTACGAGCGCATCGACGAGCGGCTGCGCGGCCTTGGCGCGCAGATCGAGCGCGTGCGCGGCTAACTACCGTCACTTCTGTACGATCCGTGGGCACACGAATGCGATCAGGAGAATCACGTGTCGAAGGAAATCATCCGCACCGAGAACGCGCCCGCTCCGCTTGGCGGCGCGCCGTACAACCAGGCGACAAAGTCGGGCAACCTGATTTTCCTCGCCGGCCAGATTCCGATTGACCCCGCTACGGGCGTCCTCGTCGACGGTGGCATTCAGGAGCAGACGAACAAGTGCTTCGACAACGTCGCTGCGATCCTTGAGGCCGCTGGGTCCGATCTGAGCAAGGTGCTGCGGGCGCAGGTCTTCATGGCCGACCTCGGCGAGTATGCTGCGCTGAATGAGGTCTACGCGGCGCGGATGCCTGAGCCGTTCCCGGCTCGCTCGAAGTTCCAGGTCGCGGCTCTGGCCGCGTGTGCGATCGTCGAGATCGAAGTCGTCGCGACGGTGTAGTTAATGAGCGTGCGTGCAAGCGGGACTGATGCACGCGCGCTGATTGCTGCCTCCGCCCGCGTCCGCGAGGCGGTGCCGTTGCTAATCGAAGCGGCCGAGCCCGGGCAGCGCGTCGCGCTGGTCGGCGGCGTAGTGCGTGATCTGCTGCGCGGCATGGAGGCGCGAGAGGTCGATGTAGTGGTTGAGGGTGACGGCATTGCCTACGCCAAACGGCTCGCTGCGCTGACGGGTGCCGACGTGCGCCTCTACCCGGCCTTCGGTACGGCAACGATTGCTTCGCGTCCGCCGGTCGATGTGGCGACGGCACGCAGCGAGACGTACGAACAGCCAGGCGCCCTGCCAACGATAGCTCCGGCAACGCTTGAGCAGGACCTCGCGCGTCGCGATCTGACGGTCAACGCAATTGCCGCGGTCGTTGCAGGCCCCGATGTGGGCGCCTTGCTCGATCCGTTTGGTGGCGCCGCGGATGTCCAGGCCGGCGTGGTGCGACTGTTGCGTCCCGACGCCTTCGAAGAAGACGCGACGCGGCTGGTACGTGCGGCTCGTTATGTGGTGCGACTTGGCGCCACGGCCGATCCGGCGCTGGTCCATGCGGCGAAGGCCGCGTGCTACGGCGGTTTCGTGACGCGAACCGGCCCAACGCGCATGATGGACGCCTTGCGTCTGATCTTCGACGAGCCTGAGCCAGCCACGGTGTTGTCGCTCTTGGTTGAGTGGGGCGTGCTTGCTGCGATCGAGCCGGGCCTCGCTGTCGATCACGCGCAGGTGCAGGCGGCGTGGACACTCTTGGAGGACGAGGCACGCGACGCCGACCGTGTGGCACTCGGGCTCGGGCTGATGACGAATGGGCTCGACCCTGCTCGTCGTAGTGGCTGGTTGACGGAAGGTGGACTCGACCGCAGCACGATCAAGTCCGCGCTCGCTGCTGCCGACGGCGCCACACTCGCAGCCTCGATTGGGGGGCAGAGCGATGCCGACGTCGATGCAGCCTGCGCACGCGTGCCGGCCGAGGGCGTGATCGCCGCGGGTGGCGACGAGGCCGCGCGCTACCTCAGTCGCCTCCGCCACATCGCGCTCGGTGTTGACGGAGACGACGTGCGACGTGTGGCGGCAGTTGAGGGCCCGGAAATCGGTCGCCTGCTGATCGAATTGCGTCGTGCCTGCATCGACGGCACCGTCGCCGACACGCGCGATGCGCAGTTGGCATGGCTAGCGGACGACGCGCGACGCGACTAGCGTCCCGAGCCGGCTATCAGGCCAAAGCCGAGGAAGCCCACGGCTACCACGAGCGCGACGAGTCCGGCGTAAAACATCGAGCGCGACTGCATCTCAGCCACCCGCCAGCGTGACCAGGAGATCCTGGATGGGGATTCGGATGGCGTTGATGATTCCGAACAGTGGCTTGAAGAAAATCAGCAGCGCGAACAGGATCAGGAAGCCGTGGCGATCGAGGCGAGCCCACGATTCGGCCATCTGCCGAGGCATGAAGGCGGCCAGTACACGGCTGCCGTCGAGCGGTGGGATGGGCAGCATGTTGAACACGGCGAGCAAGACGTTCGTCGAAAACGCGAGCGCGAGAAACTCGCCGAGTAGGCCTGTCGGATATGAGAAGACCCAGATGTAGGTCACGACCGTCACGTAGGCGATCGCGATGTTCGTCAGTGGACCAGCAATCGCCACCAGTGCCATGCCACGCTGGGGATGGTTGAAGAAACGAGGCTGCACGGGGATCGGCTTGGCCCAGCCGAAGATGAAGCCCGTTGCAATCCACGAGATCGCAAACATCGCCGAACCCAGAGGATCGATGTGGACGAGTGGGTTGAGCGTTAGGCGCCCCATCATCTTTGCCGTCGGGTCGCCGAGGCGATTGGCTGCCCAGGCGTGGGCGAGCTCGTGCAGCGCCATCGAGAAAATCAGCACCGGCAGAATAAGAGCCAGAAGCTCGAGGTTCTGGCCCGAGAAGCGTTCCGAAAGGTCGGGCATTGCCCGCAGCGTACATTGACCCGGCGCGTTACCCTCACATTGTGTCGCTCGCCTGGGACAATTGGGAGGCCTTCCCGCTCTTGCGTTGGCAGGGGCCGGAGGGCATCGTCGCGGTCTTTAGCGGTCGTCAAGGTGGCGTCTCGACGGGACCGTTCGCCTCGCTCAACTTGGGCCTGACGACGGGTGATGAC
>CAMAWJ010000012.1 GCA_945861955.1 Bifidobacterium breve | reverse complement strand
GGCTGGTTGCAAGGCATCGCCCATCGTCTCCAACTCGATGTCGAATTGGTCGACGAGAGCGATCGCCTGTCGGTGATCGGCATCTGGGGCCCACACGCCCGTGCGGTAATGACCGCTGCCACAACGGCGGACCTCAGCAACGAGGCCTTCCCGTTTGGCACCGGGCAGGACATCGTCGTCGGCTCGGCGCCGGCCTTCGCGCAACGCATCACGTACGTGGGCGAGTTTGGCTACGAGCTCTACGTCGACCCCGCCTGGACGGTCGCAGTCTGGGATCGACTGATGGCCGCCGGCGCAGAGCACGGCATTCGAGTCTGCGGCTATCGCGCGCTCGATGGTCTGCGCATGGAGAAGGGCTACCGCTACATCGGTACGGACTTGACGCCGAACGACACACCTGACCAGGCTGGCCTTGCATTCTGCGCCAAGAAGGACGCCGACTTTATCGGTCGCGATGTCCTCCTCGTGCGTCGCGAAGAGGGCTTCACGATACGCATTCGTACGCTCGCTTTGGGCGATGGTGGTTGGGTTTCCGCGTACGGAGGCGAGGTCGTGTTGCGCGACGGCAAGGCGCTCAGCCGGCTGCGTTCGGTCGCCTACGGCTATAGCGTCGAACGGATGCTGGCCTACGCCTACCTCCCGACCAATGTCGCGGAAAGTGATCAGCTGGTTGTCGAGACGCTCGACGGGCCGGTGACGGCGACGGTTATGGCCGACCGACTTGTCGATCCGACTGGTTCTCGTCTGCTCTGATCAGCTTCCTATTGGGGTCAGACCCCTTTAGGAAGTTAGAGGCGGCTTGGTTGTTCGGTTGGTGGATCAGCTTCCTATTGGGGTCAGACCCTTTTAGGAAGTTAGAGACGGCTCGATTGCTTGGTTAGTTGATCCGACTTCCTAAAAGGGTCTGACCCCAATAGGAAGCTGATTAAGGTCAAAGCGACACGATTGGGTGCGCGTCGGTAGCTCACACGGCGAAAACTGGTCAGCTTCGGACTGAATCCGTCTCAGCCGCGTCGGTGGGAGTACGCAAGTCTGCTGACATGCCTCGTCAACCTCGCAGACAACCAATCGGTGTCCCCCTCCACGTGATCGCTCGCGGATTTCAGGGGCGACCCATTTACGCGGAGGCCGAGTCGAAACAGCACCTGCTCGATCTACTCGTCGAAATTTCAGATCGGTTTCGATGGGATGTTCTTGATTGGGTCGTGATGACGAATCACATCCACCTAGTGGTTCAGTTACACGAGCCCACGCTGTCAGATGGAATGAAACGACTTACTGGCCTTCACGCCCAGCGCTGGAACTGGGCGCAGGCAGAGCGCGGGCACGTGTACATGGGGCGCTACCGATCGATCGAGATCAAAGACGATGCCTACCTCGCAACAGTGGTGCGTTACATCGACTTGAACCCGGTTCGCGCTGGACTCTGTGAGCACCCTGCCAACTACATTTGGAGTGGTTACGCGGCGAATGCTGGTCTGCGAGACCCCGAAACATTTCATCATGCTGGGCTTGGACGTTGCGCAATCTCGACCCATGAGGATGTCACCACCGCTCGAGCGCGCTACAGACGGTTCGTGTGCAAAAAAATTCCGGACTGGGCTCGGAAGGGGCACGAATTTGAAGAGCGGCCACCACTCATCGACATCCTGATTCCTGGGCGTTTTGAGTCGTGGTCGCAGGCGACTGATCTATGGTGGTACACGGCAGTCGAGATTGCGGCGGTGTACCACGTCACGGATCGTACTGTTCGGATGTGGCTCAAAGAGGGCAAGCCACCGCCACCGCTACCCGCGTGATCAGCTTCCTATTGGGGTCAGACCCTTTTAGGAAGTTAGAGGCCGGTGGGTTGCTCGGCTAGTTGATCCGACTTCCTAAAAGGGTCTGACCCCATTAGGAAGCTGATTGGCGACGCGCCTTGAGGCGGTGGATCACGATCGGGGCGGTGCTGACGATGACGATCAAGATGATTGCGTACTCGAGGTTGTTCTTGATCGCGGGTACGTTGCCGATCAGGTAGCCAAGCATCGTTAGCCCAACAGTCCAGATAAAGGCGCCGATCACGCTGTACAGCGCAAAACGCCGAACATCCATTTTGGTGGCGCCAGCCAAGACGGGAATAAACGTGCGCACGATTGCTATAAAGCGGCCGAGGATGATTGCCACCGCGCCATAGCGGTTGAAGAACTCCTCCGTATGGTCGACGTATTTTTGTTTGAAGATGCGCGAATTCTTGCGTTGAAACAACGTCGGACCAGCCCGATAGCCGATCCAATAACCAACGAGATTACCGGCCAGGGCTGCCACAAATAGGATCAGACATGTCGCCCAGATCGGCATGCCAATGGCGCCGTTGCCGACGAAAAGACCGACGACGAAAAGCAACGAGTCGCCCGGCAGGAAGAAGCCAATCAGCAATCCACACTCTGCAAAAATGATTCCTGCAGCGACCCAGATGGCAAGACCACCGGCATTGTTGAGAATCTCGTCCGGCTTGAGGAACGACAGCGGGCTCGCAAACATGGGAGCGATCAGCGAGGCAAGCGGCACGTGCGCAGTATACGCGAGGGTGGCGCGGGTTTTTGGTGGTCTTGATTGGTGGTCTCGGTGAAGCAGGAAGTCACACTGAGGCCGTTTTCGGTCAGACCTCTGCGAGGCCCTGCACATCGACGTCTTCGAGCCAACGGCGAAAGGCAATCGAGGAGAGATCCGGCACCTTGATGTGCAGCTCTTCCTTCAGCGAAGCAGGGATTTCCTCGGGGCGAATGCTCTCGACGACGACACGGTCTTGTTCGAGGATAAAGAGGTAGTCGCTGACAAAGTTCGCGTTCGTTTCGACGTAATTACGGAAGGCGATCCGGAAGACCTTCGTCTTCTTCGCTGCGGTCGGCGAGGCGATCACCATCACGGACATCACGTTGCCGGAGGTGTCGCCATCGACTGTTACGTAGAGGTGCATCGTGAACGGATAGACGTGCGTGTAGACGTAGGTAATCCGCGAGTTTTGTGTGCCATCGACGCTCCGCCAAAACTGGTTGGGGACGCGGAACCACTGTCCCCAATCCTCGGCATGCAGTTCGTAGGGGTCCTGCTGAGGCGCGTCGGGATCGCCGAGTAGCTCGGGGTGGACGAAGGGAAAGTGCGAAACGTCCATCGAGTTCTCAGTCGACCGGCCAGCCGAGGTGTTCCATTCGAGGATGCTGAACACTTCGGTCGTGAAGGTCGAGTCCTGATCGAGATTCTCTGGAACATGGGGGATCTCTTGAATCGGATCTTCGAGGGCAACCCAGACAAGTCCGTAACGCTCGGCCACGTGGTACGCGACCGCGCGCGCCGCCGCGGGAATTGGCTTGTCGGGCTGCGCGGGAATCTTGACGCAGGCGCCCGTCGAGTCGTATTCCCAGCCGTGGTACGGGCAGACGATACAGCCGTTTCTGACCTCGCCGAGAGAAAGCGCGGTGCCCCGGTGGATACAGAGGTCTTTGAAGACGCTAATGCCGGCGTCGGTACGAAAGGCAACGAGCTTCTCGTCAAGCAGCACGAATTGCTGTGGCTGTTCGGTGACATCTTCGACGCGCGCGATGGGATGCCAGAACTGGGAGAGCCGCTTGGTCGCTGGGGTCATTGGTCGAGATTAGCGCGAGTGCGGTACGAGTGATAGTCCAGTCGAGTCGCTTTGATGGGACCTAACGGCGACTCCGCGCGTGGATCAAGCGCAACGACGCGCTCTCAGCTTGGTGCCGACTGGTGCAGCAACGATAGGCTGTCAATCATGGAAATCGGATTATCTGATAATCTTGTTGATGTGATTGAGATCACGTCCACCGATGCCGCTCGCGCGTTTCGCGACCTGCTTGATCGTGTCGAACAGACGGGAGAATCCTTTCGCATCACACGGCACGGCCGAGCGATTGCCGAGCTCAGTCCAATCGGAACGGGTAGCGTCGCTGCGATGCAGGAATTTCTCCAACAGCACCACGCGAGGTACCCCGAACCAGACGAAAACTGGTGGGACGACATCAGCTGGGTCCGCGAGCGGCGTCGTCCGATCGAGGATCCGTGGGACCGGTGAAGGGCGTACTTCTCGATACGAGTGTGCTCGTCGAGATTGAACGCGGCAGACTCGATCCGGTGACGACTCTTGCGGGCGATGGTGGTCCTTTCGAGATTGCCGTTGCTGCGATTAGCATCGCCGAGTTGTTGCTCGGTGCGAGCCTCGCCACCGGCGTCCGAGCAGAGCGACGGCAGGCATTTGCGGAACATATGATTGAGAGCTACCCCGTCGTCCAATACGACGTGGCAACAGCTCGGCATCATGCAGAGTTACTCGCGCATTGCCGTCGCACCGGCACGATGCGCGGCGATCACGACTTGATCATCGCCGCGACTGCGCGCGCGACGGGACGTACCGTGCTGACACTCGACCGCAAAGGCTTCGAGGGTCTGCCCGACGTGCGCGTGCGTTAAACCCGGTTAGACGTGACCGTGTTCGAGGATCTGATCAAGCCAGGCATCGATCAGGACATGGGCGTGTGGAAGCATGCGCTCCGAATGCTCGAGGACACCGGCTAGGAGCTGGTCAAGGCCACCGGGTCCGAGCGCCGATTCGGCTGCGGTCTTGTAGGCCGGGATCTGCGCCCACTCATCCGCCAGTTGCTGGTCGACCTCGAGATGAAACTGCACGCCGTAGGCGACCTCGCCGAAACGAAAGCCTTGGTTGGCGTAGGCAGGGCTGGAGAACAGACTGACGGCGCCCTCCGGCAGGTCGAAGGTGTCGCCGTGCCACTGCAGGGCCTTGAAGGTGGGAGGGAGGATCGAGGCGACGGGGTCGCGCAGGCCGGCCTCCGTCAGCATCACGTCGAGCAGCCCAACCTCGGGGGTTTCGCCGGCGTAGACGCGGGCGCCGAGTGCCGCCGCGAGCAGCTGCACGCCCAGGCAGGCGCCAAAGTAGGGGAGACCGGCCCGTACGGCGTCGCCGATCAGCTGCTTCTCAGCGACGAGCCAGGGATAGACAGCATTTTCGTAGACACCCATCGGACCACCCATCGCGACGATCGCTCCGAAGTCGCGCCAGTCGGGCAGTGGCTCGCCCTCATCGACCTCGACGGGTAAGAGCACGTGGCCGCGAGCTGCAAGTGCGCTGCCGTACGCGGCGGGCGGCTCGCAGTCGATGTGTTGGAGCACCAAGATGTTCATGCGCCGAGTGTAGTGGGAATCGAGGGCAGTTCGAACTCGCGCGTCGCAGCGCCCGTACAATCGCTAGCGCAATGCGTGTCCTGATCCTCGCCGCCACTCTGCCCGAGCTTGTCTGGGCCACCGACCACGAGCAGCTCGCTGTGGGCATCGGGCCTGTGGAGGCCGGGATTGCGACGGCTGCGCGCCTTGCCAACGATCCGCCGGACGCGATTTTGCATATAGGCATTGCTGGTGCCAGGCGGGCGAGTGGGCTGGAGATCGGTGACGTCGTGATCGGCACCGAGAGTCGCTATAGCGATCTGCTGGCTGCGGTTCCCACACTGATTACGACCTGCGTGCCAGATCCAGTGCTGCTGGCTCGCGTCGCTGCACTCCTACCCGCTGCGCGCCAATTGCCGATCGCGACGACCGCTCGTGTCGGTGGTAGTCGCGACTGCGAGGTTGAGGCGATGGAAGGCTTCGCTGTGTTGCGTGCGGCTGCGGAGGCGGGTGTCCCGTGTGTTGAGTTGAGGGCGATCTCGAACATGGTCGAAGAGGCTGATCGCGCGAACTGGGACCTCCCAGCCGGACTCCAAGCAGTCGCCGACGCGGGACGCGTCGTCGTCAGCGGGCTTTAAGAGTCGGACTTCTTCGGAGCAGGCGTACTGCTCGACGAATCGCTCGACGAGCTGCTGGAAGAATCCGATTTCTTGGCGTCGCCAGAGTCGGATTTCTTCGTGTCGCCACCCTCAGACTTGGCTTCGGTGCGTGGCTTCTTGCCACCCTTGCCGTAGTCCGTGGAGTAGAACCCGGTGCCCTTGAAATGGATCGACGGCGCGAACAGTACGCGCTCGACCCTCTTGCCGCAGGTACCACATTTCTTCAGTGGCTCGTCCGACATCTTCTGGAAGACCTCAGTCAGATGACCTTCGGCACACTTGTATTCGTACGTTGGCACGGGGCGCATGATAGCGCGCGTCGAAAAAACTCCGGCAGCACACGGGCGTGAGTGCTACCGCGAGGGCGAGGCTACGATGCATAAAGCGTGCGGATCGCCATCGTCACCGACTACTACTACCCGCATCTCGGCGGGATTACTGAGCACGTTCATGGCCAGGCCACGGAGTTGACTCGACGCGGGCATGAGGTGACTGTAGTGACGGGCAATGTTGTTCGCCCACCAGGGATTGTCGACGGCGAAATTCACCCCGAGGATGGCGTCCCCTTCGAGATCATCCGCGTCGGTGCTGCACTACCCGGCTATGGCAATGCCTCGCAGACGTATCACGTTGTCGATCCGCTGCTGCGTCGTAAGTTGCGCAAGATTTTCCAAGAGCGCAAGATTGATGTCGTCCACGTGCACTCGCCGTATAGCCCCATCTTGCCAATGCTTGGTGTGCTTGCAGCCCCCAAGACAGCGGTCACAGTCGGCACCTTCCATTCGGTCTTCCCGCGTACCCTCGGCTTTGATATTGCCGCGCCGATCCTGCGGCGAGTGATCAGCCGCATGGATGGCAAGATCGTGGTCAGCGAAGCCTGCATTGGCTCCCTCTCGCCCTATCTTCCCTACGAGTACACCGTGATCCCCAACGGCATCGACGACCGCCACTTCTCGCCCGAGGCCGACCCGATTCCCGAGCTGCGCGATGGCAAGCTCAACATCCTCTTTCTCGGCCGCTTCGACCCCCGCAATGGGCTCGACACGATGATCGGTGCCTTTACCGAGGTTCGTCGCCGCGTTGGGCCTGAGGTACGGCTGATAGTGGTGGGGGACGGGCCTCTCCGTTCGCGCTACCAGAAACTCGTTCCGAGCGATATCGCCAACGATGTGCACTGGGCGGGGCGCGTCAATTGGAATCGGCCACGGTATTACGCGACCGCCGATATTCACTGCACGCCGTGTCAACGCGCCTCGTTTGGGATGGTGCTGCTCGAGGCGATGAGTTGTGGACGCCCGGTTGTGGCGAGCCGGATCTCTGGCTTTCAGTTGTTGATGGAGCACGGCAAACAGGGGCTCCTGATCTCGCCGGCCGAGAACGTCGAGCGGTTTGCGGAGTCGTTGATGTATCTGATCGAGCGTCCAGAGGAGCGCGAGCGAATGGGGCGCGAGGGGCGCAAGACCGCGGTCAACGAGTATGCGTGGACGAAGGTCGCCGGCCAGCTGGAGGACTACTACCTCGCACTGCTCGAGAAGGGACCGGGTGCGTGACGAAGCACCAGACGATCCTGCGGGCTGTGGTCATCGGGTTGGTCGTAATCGTGGCCACCGTGATCGCCGATGGCGTGCTCAGTCGGATGGACCTGAACTGGCTGGCATGGGTGCTCGATGTTGGCGTTATCTTGCTGCTCACGATCGGTGTTTGGGGGATGTTCGGAGCGAGCTCGCCACTGTTTGGTGGCGTTGTCGATGGCTCGCGGATTCGCCGGCAGGTTGTGGCGTTGACGTTCGACGATGGACCGTCGCCCGACACGACACCGAAAATCCTCGACACTCTCAAAGCCGACGGCGCTCGTGCAACGTTCTTCGTGTTGGGCAAGCACGCTGAGCTGTACCCCGAGCTCGTGGAGCGCATTGTTCGTGAGGGACACGAATTGGGAAACCACGGGTACGACCACGGCATCCTTGCCTTCGCAGGGCCGGCTCAGGTGCATCGGCAATTGCACCGCACGGAGCGTCTGCTGAAACTGTCTGGTGCGCCGCCCGTGCGTGTTTTCCGTGCACCGCATGGCTTTCGGAGTCCGTTCGTGTCGCGCACCGCTGGCCGGCTCGGGTACGCGACCTGTGCCTGGTCGGCGGGCGTCTTCGATACGGCCAAGCCAGGGGTTGACGTGATCGTGAAGCGCTCTGTCAAGGCGCTCAAGCCCGGTGCGATTCTGCTCTTGCACGACGCCGATGGCTGGGGTAACGATGATCGTTCGCAGACGGCTGAGGCGCTGCCCGCGATTCTCGAGGCGGCCCGTGCCGAGAGCTACGAGTTCGTGACGATGAGTGAGATCGCGGCGCTTGACCCCCCGAAGCCGATCTCGTGGCGGCGCCTGGCGATCGTCGCCACTGTCGTCGTCGTGCTGGCCGCGATCGGTCTGGCGCGCGTCGATCGAGGAGAGGTGACAGCCATCGTTGACACGTTCCGGAGCCTCAGCATTCCGCTGCTGATTCTGTCGCTGATTGCCAACTTCATCTCGGTCGCTTTCAAGGCCGTGATTTGGAAGGCGTCACTCGACTCTGTGCCAGGCGTCAAGGCGCCGTATCGCGCAGTCGTCCCAGCGATCTTCGTTGGCTTTTTGCTCAACACCGTGTTGATCGCGCGCCTTGGCGAGGTGGGACGGATGGTGGTGTTGCGCAAGCGTCTCGCGAAGGACGGGCAGGATGTGCCGCTCTCAACGATGACGGCGACGGTGGTGATGGAGCAACTCGTGCTTGGGGTAACCCTCGCAGTTTTGCTTGTGGTGATGGTCTTTAGCGTGGATGGTGTGCCCGAATGGGCGGGGCGTGGCACGCTGATTTTGCTTGGCGTGGTGCTCGCGGGCGTCGTTGGGGTGGCGGTCGTCGAAGGCATTAGCCGGTGGCGGCTACGGCGCGGCGATATCGCTGAGGACTATGCACGCACGTGGTGGCGCTCGACGCTCCGCACGGTCGAGTTCCACCTCCATGCTGTCAGCCGCGGCGCACAGCTCTTGCGTCGCCCGCGGCTCGCAGTCGTCTCGTTTGGGGCCGGGATCTTGTCGTGGATCGCACAGATCGTTGGCATCTATCTCGCGCTGGCCGCCTTCAACATCGATTCGAATCGTGTGGCGGCGGCATGTGTGGTCTTTCTGGTCTCGAACCTGGTCGGGTTTATTCCTCTCGTTCCGGGCAATCTTGGGGTCTTTCAGCTCGCCGTCGCGACGGCGTTGTCGCAGGCTTTTGACATCACGTTCGGGGCAGCAGTGACGTTCGCGATTGGTCTCCAGGTGATCGAAGTTGCGCTTGGCGCTGGTCTCGGCTTCGTTTTCTTGTCGCTGGCTGGCCTGACGTTCAGTGATGTGCGTCGGACAATCTCGCGCGCCGAGGAAGAAGAGGCTGAGGCGCGTATCGGTCCGCCTCCTGTGGTGTCGACCGTGCGGGGAGGGGCGCTCCGCACGTGAGTCGACCTGTTCTTGTGGTGCTAATCATGCTGGTTGCGACGAGTCTTGCGGCGTGTGTTGTCGAGCCCAAGGCGCGTTCACTGCCGGCAGGTTTCGGGGAGCCGTACTTCATGCTGATCTCGGATGAGGCGCAGGGCCCGCTGCTGATCGGCAGTAAGTACGGCCTGCAAAAGAGCCTTGATGGCGGTCGCACGTGGACTGTGCTTGACAACGGTCAGGCACCCGCGATTGCTGGTGCGTCATTCGCGAGCACGATCATGGTTTCGCGTGGTCCAACGGCTCAGGTCTACGACTTCTCGCTGAAGGGGGCGGCACAGCCAACGATGGTCTGGCCGTTTCCCGGCGCCGTCATGCAACTGGCGGGAAACTCTCGCCGTAATCGACTCTGGGCGATCACGATGGTGGACGGGCTGCGCTTGCACTATTCAAACGACGGCGGCAGGTACTGGTGGCCGATGGCCGCGGTCGGCATCTGTCCCCGTCCTCGTGGGCTTGCAGTCAGTGCGCCGAATGGCCCGAAGGTAGAGCGTCTGTGGGTTGCGTGCGGTCGTGATGGCCTGTTTGCGTCGGACGATCTTGGCGTCAATTTCGTGCGCATCGCTGGCATCTCTAATGCCCTCACCGTCGCTGCTGCACGCAGCACACCAGGCCAGATTGCAGTCACGACGCCCCAGGTTGTGGTGACCAAGAACGCGGGTGCAACGTGGTTCTTGAGTGGGCTGACCGCGACGGCAGTGGCGATAGATCCACGAGACCCGAGCCTTGTTTTTGCTACCGGCAACAACGGGCAACTGTACGCGTCGCTTGACGGAGGCAAGTCGTTCTAGCGACGGAGGGCAGTGGTGTCCTGACCAAGGTCGAGCAACCACTCGGGTACGCGTACCGGACGTCCTTCGCGATTGACGCAGGCGTGTGAGGTCACCCCGGTCGCGGCAGTCTGTCCATCAACCTCAAGCAGGTACGCAATCTGGAGGACTGTGCGAGAAATTTCGGCAACGCCTGCATGGACGGTGACGGCATCGCCGAAGCGAATAGCCTGTCGATAGCGCACGCTGACCTCAATCACAGCCAGGTCGAGACCGTCGCTATGCAACTGGGCATAATCGTGACCACCGTGTGCGAGGAGCGCCACGCGGGCCTCTTCGAGCCACGGCAGATACGACGCGTGGTGCACAACACCCATGGCATCGGTCTCGGCAAAGCGCACGCGCAGTGCGTGTGCGAACGGGTACTGCTCGACGTCGAGCGGGGGGTTGATCGGCTCGGCAGCCACGTCTCAGGACTCGGGTTCTTCGGACGGGTGGATGCGACCCGTGGTGTGCTTGAGTGGCTGGCCGCCTCGGCCTGCCCGATAGCCAATGATCTCGGCCAGGATGGCGACGGCCGTCTCGGCGGGGGAGTGCGCTCCGATATCGAGGCCGACAGGGCCGTAGATACGCTCTATCTGCTCGTCCGTATTGCCCGCTTCGCGGAGTCGCGCATTGCGCTTCTCCTGCGTTCGACGCGAGCCCAACGCGCCGAGGTAGCCAACATGGAGGTTGAGTGCCAGCGAGATTGCGGGGTCGTCGATCTTGGGATCGTGAGTCAGGATGACAAGATGGTCGGCCGCCTCGAGTGCGAGTTCTGCGTAGGCCTTGTCGGGCCAGGAGGTGAGGATCACGTCGGCGCTAGGGATGCGCTCTGGCGTGGCAAACTTGGCGCGCGGATCGACGATCGCGGTCCGCCACCCAAGCGTCTTGGCCATCCGACAGAGGGCCTCGGCCGTATCGACGGCGCCCACGACGACGATGCGTGGCGCAGGGTGAGTGCTCTCAACAAACAGCGTAACGTCATCCTCAAGGTCGAGAGCGATCGATTCTTCTCGGGCCACGGCGTCGGCAATCGTCTGCTCGGCGATCGTGTGGAGCGCACCTTCGATCGTGCCAGTCAGTGCGCCCGTATCCGCATCGAAGACGAGGCTGTTGCCGTTTTGGTCGCCATTCAAGATCGTGGCGATGGCGCCGCGGCGCAGCACCGGGCGGGGACGGAACCGGTCGAGCGAGACCCAGAGTTCGCCGCCACAGGCGAGTCCAACTTCAAGGGCAAGATCGTCAGAGATCCCGTAATGGATCAGGCGTGGGGCAGCTGCGTCGTCGGTAAACAGTTCCTGGGCGGCCCCGTAAATGTCGCCCTCAACGCAGCCACCCGAGACCGAGCCGGCCATCTCGCCACTCGAGGAGACGGCAAAGACGCTCCCGATTGGCCGGGGTGCCGAGCGGTAGGTGCGCACGACCGTCGCGAGCGCAACGTCGTCGCCGCGCGCGACCCATGCAGCAGCAGTGGTGAGAGTCTCGTCGTTCATGCAGCGCTCCTCAGCGTGGCAGGTCGTACCTGGGAACGTCGACCACCCGAGGCCCGCAGCGCTTCCACTAGCGACTCGAGCGCGAGCAGGTTGTGGCCGGGGAGAAAGACGTCGACGTAGGGTAGTGCGGCGGCCATGCCCGCGGCGAGCGGCTCGTAGCCTTCGGTGCCTTTGAGTGGATTGACCCAGATAATCGAGTGGCAGCGCCGGCGGAGTCGCGCCATCTCGAGCGTCAACTGCGAGACGTCGCCACGCTCCCACCCATCCGACACGATCACCACGATCGACCCGCGCGTCAGCCCGCGCCGCCCGTAGAGATCGTTGAAGGCCTTGAGGGCATCGCCGATTCGCGTGCCACCGGCCCAGTCGGGCACGGCACGCGAGGCGCGCTCCAGAGAGGCCTCCGGGTCGTAGCCGCCAAGGTACGGCGTTAGTCGCGTCAGGCGGGTGCCGAAGGTGAAGGCCTCGACCTTACGGCCTGCGCTCACGGCCGCCTGAAGAAACAGCACGAGTGCGCGACTGTACGGCTCCATCGAACCCGAGACGTCGCAGAGAAAGACAACGCGTCGCTCGACGCGCTTCTTGCGACGAAACGCTCGCTCGACCGGTTCGCCCTCGCGGCGCATGGCGCGGCGGAGCGTCTCGCGCGGTGCAATCTGAAAGCCGTTCGGGGCGAGTTCGAGGCGCCGGGATGGCCGGGTGGGGAGAACGCGCACGAGGCGATCCATCAACGCGCGGAGGCGCACCAACTCAGTACGGGTCAGCGTCGAAAAATCGCGCTCGCGGAAACGCTCATCCGCGCTGTAGGACGCGAGGAGGTCGGGCTCTTCTTGCTCGTCGTCCTGCTCATCGGGGTCTTTACTATCGCCAGGGCGTGGGGCGGCAGCCGGTGGTTGTGAACGCTCATCGATTCCCATGTCCGGCGCCTTACCTCCGAGTCGAGTCGGGTCCTTCTCAAACCAGGCGCGAAAGGCGCGATCAAAAATCTCAAGGTCATCACGGCGTGCGATCAGCGTGCAGGCGAGCGCTGCATAGACCTCGTCGCGACGACGCAGATCAACTTCGTCAAGCGCACGCAGGGCGTCTTGGATTCGACCCGGGCCCACATCAACACCAGCCTCGCGCAGGATGCGACCGAACGTGACGAGCTTCCGGACGACTGCGTCGCCAGCGTTCATCAGCTGGCGGGGATCTGCGTGTCGTCGGCGACGGAACGAGCGCGTTCGACGAGCTGCTGCAGGTCGGCATCGCGGACGCGCCCAATGTCCTCGTGGAACTTCAAGACAGAGCCGAGCGTCAGGTCGACAACCCCCGCCTCAATCTCTTCCTGGCCGAGTGCGAGCAGGGCTTGCGTCCAGTCAATCGTTTCGGCAATACCTGGCTGCTTCGTCAGATCGAGCGTGCGGAGTTCGTGCACGAATGCGGCGGCCTGAGCGGCGAGGCGCTCTGGGGCTTCGGGCACGCGGGCCCGGACGATCGCGATCTCGCGGTCGAGATCAGGCAGCTCTACCCACATGTAGAGGCAGCGGCGCTTGAGTGCCTCGTGGAGTTCGCGCGTGCGGTTCGAGGTCAGGAAGACGACGGGACGACGCTCGGCTTTGATCGTGCCGATCTCGGGGATCGTGACCTGAAAGTCCGACAACAACTCGAGCAGAAACGCTTCGAATTCGTCGTCGGCGCGATCGATCTCGTCGATCAGGAGCACGGGTGGAAGCTCGTCGTCGCAGGCAATCGCGTCGAGCAATGGTCGGCGCTCTAGGAAGCGCGGCCCGAACAGCTCGTCAAGCACTTCTTCGCCTTGCCGAGCGTCACCGGTCGCCTCAAGCGTGCGGATATACAGCATCTGGCGCGCGTAGGCCCAGTCGTAGAGTGCATGGGCGACGTCGATTCCTTCGTAACACTGGAGGCGAATCAATCGAGCACCGAGAGCGTCTGCAACCACCTTCGCGAGCTCGGTCTTGCCAACGCCCGCCTCACCTTCGAGCAGCACGGGCTTGCCGAGCTTGAGAGCAAGATGCACCGTCGTGGCGAGGCCGCGGTCGGCTAAGTACGACCGTTCGGCGAGCGCCTGCTGCACGCCGTCGACCGATGCTCGCATCTCGTTGCTACTCACCGCGCCTCCCTAGGTCGAGGATGTGTGAAGGAGACGATACCCTCCGGGGAGAGAACGCGCATCCAGCGGGTAGTTCCCAGCACTGCGCGAACGTGATGAGAGGAGCGAAGATGGAAGACGTCGAGGCATTCGCGAGGCGCGCAGTTGAGGCGCTGGGCGACGACAACCTGCAGTGGGTGGCCGACCCGGCCACAGTGGCAGCACTGCTTTCGTTGGCTGCCGATGCCGCACACGGCGTAACCCGGCCTGCCGCACCAATTGCAACCTTCCTCGCGGGCGTCACGCTCGGCCAGGCGGGTGGCGATCCCGCAGCGCTCGAGGCCGCGCTCGCGCAGATTCGCCGGGCGATTCCCGGCTGAGCAAGAGCGCCATCAACTTTGCTTTGGGGTCTGACCCCAAAGCAAAGTTGATGGCGCTATGAGGCGGGCAGAATCTGGATCCGCGGCACGGGATAGATCGGCGGATAGTCCTGTTCGGCGGATGCTGCTGTCGCGAAAGGATCGCTCCAATTCATCGAGGTGGCACCACAATGCTGGAAGGTCGGAGTCTTGTAGATGCCCGCTGCGCGAGGCCAGCGCACGGCAATCGGGAAGTCGCCGATTGACGTGTTTGGCAGGCCTCCAACGGTGGCAACCCACGTGATGTTCCAGCGCCCTGAGGAGGCGCGGGTGACAGTCGAGGTCCAGCCGTCGATCGCGATCGCCTTGGCGCTCGGCCAGCCGGATCCGAGCCGGACAACAAGGCGATCGGTCGCCAAGCCGACTCCGCCCTGGCCAATGCCGCAGCCGTGGGGGATGGTGACCGTCAACGTGCCGCGTTTACCGGCGATGGGCTGCTTGCCCTTGAGTTCGATCGTGGCGTGCGCCGCGGCGCTCGGGGCGGCAACAAGGAGTGCGCCAAGCACAAGCAGGCGTGCGGTCAGTTTGCTCGTACGCATCACGAGGCCGTCACCACGTGCAGCGCGCCTGGCAAGCACCGGAACGTGGCGGGTGTCGTGCCCGCTAGTTCGCCGTCGGCCTCGATCTGGAGTGGCGTGTCGCCCGAGACTGTCACGTTCAGTCCCTTGAGGTGCATGATCTCTGGATGGTCGCCGAGTGTGCCGGTGTAAAGGCGATGGACGTTCAGGACGAGGTCCTTAGCGCCGACGTCGCCCACCAGCACCATGTCGAGCAGCCCGTCGTCGGGCCGGGCACCGTGTGCGACTTTAATGCCGCCGCCCAGCGAGTGGCCGATTGCGCAGACCACGCACGAGGCGGTGGCGTCGATCGGACGTCCATCTAGCTCGAGGTGAATCGGCGTGTTGGTGTAGGCACGGAAGCCTTGGAAGGCGGCGAGGAAAAACGTCGGCGTGCCGCCTATTCGCTTTGACATGCCGTTGGCACGCTTGGCAATCGCACCCGTGACGCCCGCAGATGCAGCGTTCGCAAAGCGGCGTCCGCCCTCTGGGTCGCCCGTGGAAATGACCTCACCAACGTCGATGCGTCGAATCGGGCCATCGGCAATCGCCCGCAACGCGTCTTTCGCCTTTGTCGGGATGTCGTGGCTGCGAATGAAATCGCGGCCTGTGCCGCGGGCGATCACGCCAAGTGCGGCGTCCCCAAAGGGTGTACCGCCGGCACCAACGAGGCCATTGACAACCTCGTGGACGCTACCGTCGCCACCAACGGCGACAACCACATCGGCGCCCGCCATGCTGGCTTCGCGCGCCAGTTCGGTGGCGTGTCCGGGAGCCTCGGTTAGGCGCTCTTCAACGCGCAGGCCGAGGCGCTGCGCTTCGGCGACAAGTTCGGGCCACTGCCGCCCCGTCTTGCCATTGGCGGAGGCAGGGTTGATGATCAGGACGACGCGGCGACTCATGCGTGCTTCGGCTCCGAGACGAGGGCACCGAGTGCGATCGGAGCGCAGGACAGAACGGTGGTGCGTTGCGCATCGGGGCTGAGGCGGGTGGCTGGCTCGTTGATGCGATTCGAGCAGATCAGAAACGAGGCGGCCGAGACGCCACGCAACGGCGCGATCGTCAGGAGTGGTGCGGTTTCCATATCGACAGCGAGCGCACCACGAGCGGCCCAGTTGGTGGCGCGACCGGCGCCCGGGTCGTAGAACGCATCTGTCGTCGCGACGAGACCGACCCGCATGCGCACTCCCGCCTTTTTGGCGTCGTGGACGGCCGCGTGCACGATCTCAAAGTCGGCAAGCGGCGCGTGCGGTTCACCACCGACGTAGGTCTGGCTGGTTCCATCTGCCGGAATGGCCGCGGCCGCACAGAAAAAATCGCCTGGAGCAAGCACGGGAGAGAGCGAGCCGCAGGTGCCGAGCCGCACGATGCGGCGCACACCGAGCTGGATCAACTCTTCGATCACGATCGCCGCCGACGGGCCACCCATGCCTGTCGTCTGGACGCCGACGGTGTGGCCGTTGAACTGGCCCGCGTAGCCATCGAGACCACGCGCGTCGGTAACGAGCTCAGCACCTTCGAGCAACTCTTCCGCGATCAGTTCGGCGCGCGCGGGGTCGCCCACGAGCAGAGCGTGCTCGCCGTAGGCTCCCATCCTCGTTCGCAGATGCTCAGGCATGTGCTGGCATCGTAAGCGGCGCGGTACCGTGTCTGCATGAGTGACCTCGCCACTGCCACGCCACTCCGGGCTGGTGGTGGTGCAATCGTGGCGCTTTCGATCGCGGCGGCAACGATGTTTGCGATTCCTTATTCGACGCAGGCGATCGTGCCTGAGGTCGGGCGCGATCTCGGCGTGGGGCCAGCGGTGACGGGTCTGACGATCACGGTTTTGGTGGTCGGGATTGCAGTCGGGGCTTGGTTGATGGGGCCACTGTCCGATCGCATCGGGCGGCGACGCGTGATGTTCGGGTCCTGTGCGCTGCTGGCCGTGCCGACCGTGCTGATCATTTTTGTGCAGGGCATCGTTGAGCTTTTGGTGCTGCGCTCGCTGCAGGGGCTGCTGCTACCGGGGCTGCTGACGGTGGCGACGGCCTACGTCTATGAGGCATTCCCCGCCCATCGCGTGCCAACGGTCGTTGGCATCTATACCTCAGCGCTCGTCTTGGGCGGCTTTTTGGGGCGCACAATCCCGGCGCTGCTGGTGACTGAGCTTGGCTGGCGCGCGTCCTTGGCGGTGTTGGCGATTCCCATGTTGCTCAGTGCGGTTTTGATTCACATGCTGCTGCCTGTTGCGCCGCCACCACCAAAGGCACGCTCGCCGCTGCGTGCCCTCCGTGCCCACCTCAGCAACACGCCGCTGGTGCTCAATGCGCTCGCCGCTGGCTGTACGTTCTTCGCGTTCGTCGGGCTCTTTTCGGTGATCGCGTATCGGCTCGAATCGAGTGTCTTTGGCCTGAGTCCTCGCCAGGTCGGGGCGTTCTACATCGTCTGGCTTGTTGGCGCACTTGCACCGTTGGCGGTGCGCTGGGCTGGGCGGCTCGGGCCACGGGCGGTGCTCCCGATCTTCCCGCTGATTGGCGTCCTCGGGCTCGCGTTGGGGAGCCTGCCGTACCTCGTTGCCGTCATCGTTGGGCTCGCGATTTTGGCGGGCGGGTTGTTTTCGATGGTTGGTATCGCGCAGTTACTCGTCCCACAGCTCACGCTGCGCGATAGAGGGAGTGCGATGAGTTTGCATCTGACGATCTATTACCTGCTCGGTTCGCTTGGCCCATTCATGCTGGGCGCTGCGTGGAGCACGGCTGGGTGGACGGGCGCTGCGCTGCTCGCCTTGCTGGCACTTGTGGCGGCTTTTGTTCTGACGCTGCTGCTCCGGCGATCCGCACCAGCAGTCGGCGTATCAGAGGCAGAACCAGAGCCGGTGCTATCGTGAGCCAACTGATGGCTCGACTTTCTCAATTCCACGGAGCAGTATGAATCGCATCTTCAGAAACGCCGTGTTCCCGATTATGGTCGTGATCCTGATCGCGTTTCTTGCCCAGCGACTCCTGCTGAACAACGACGCCCCCGAGGCGCCGCCGCGGAATTGGTCGACGATGCTGACCGACCTCAAGGGTGGCGACGTCAAGGAGCTCGAGCAGAACACCTCGGCTAACAACGTCAAGGTCACGCTCAAGCCGGCTGCGAATGCCAAGCCAGACGCCGAGCCCGTCACGTATACCGTCGGCATTCCGGGCGAGAAGGCGTGGGACGAGGTCTACGACGCGAACAAAGATGTAATCACCATCACGGGTGCCGAGACGGGTGGCTCGTCGTTGATGTCGCTGCTGATCAACGTGCTGCCGTTCGTGCTGTTCATTGGTCTGTGGTTGTTCATCATGAATCGGATGCAGGGCGGCGGCGGGAAGGTGATGAGCTTCGGTAAGAGCAAGGCCAAGCGGATGACGCCCGATATGCCGAAGGTCACGTTCGCCGATGTGGCTGGTGCCGATGAGGCTGTCGAGGAGCTCGCGGAAATCAAGGAGTTCCTCGAGAACCCGAAGAAGTTCCAGGCGCTTGGCGCCAAGATCCCAAAGGGTGTCCTCCTGTTTGGGCCTCCGGGCACGGGCAAGACGCTGCTTGCGCGCGCCGTGGCGGGCGAAGCGGGCGTGCCGTTTTTCTCGATCTCTGGCTCCGACTTCGTCGAGATGTTCGTTGGTGTTGGCGCGAGTCGTGTGCGCGACCTGTTTGAGCAGGCCAAGCAGAACTCGCCGTGCATCATCTTTATCGATGAGATCGATGCCGTCGGTCGTCATCGTGGCGCCGGCATGGGTGGTGGCCACGACGAGCGTGAGCAGACGCTCAACCAGTTGCTCGTTGAGATGGACGGCTTTGAGGCCAACGTCAATGTGATTCTGATCGCCGCCACGAACCGCCCCGACGTGCTCGATCCGGCGTTGTTGCGTCCCGGCCGTTTCGATCGCCAGATCGTTGTCGATCGTCCCGATCGCTCGGGTCGCGAGGCGATCCTCAAGGTGCATTCGAAGGACAAGCCACTCGGCACCGAGATCGACCTCGGCGTGTTGGCTGGTCAGACGCCGGGCTTCACCGGTGCCGACTTGGCGAACCTGATCAACGAATCGGCGCTCTTGACCGCCCGTGCCGGCAAGAAGACGATCACGATGTTCGAGCTCGAAGAGGGCATCATGCGGGTGCTGGCGGGGCCCGAGAAGAAGACGCGACTGCTGTCGGAAGAGGAGCGCCTAATCACGGCGTACCACGAGATGGGGCACGCGTTGGTTGGGCATTTCCTGCCGAACTGCGATCCGGTCCACAAGATTTCTGTTGTCTCGCGCGGTCAGGCATTGGGCTACACGATCTCCCTGCCGACGGAAGACAAGTTCCTCGTCACTCGCGCTTCGCTCAATGATCAGTTGGCGATGACGCTCGGTGGTCGGGCGGCCGAAGAGCTCGTTTTCAACGAGATCACCACGGGCGCCTCAAACGACATCGAGAAGGTCACGGCCACGTCGAAGGCGATGGTAATGAAGTACGGCATGAGCGAGAAGCTCGGCCCGCGCGCCCTCGGCCACGATCAGGGTAACCCGTTTCTCGGCCGCTCGTTTGGCGCCGAGGCCGACTACTCGCAGGAGATCGCCCGCGAAATCGACGACGAGATCCGCCGCATTATCGAGGAGGCGCACGAACGCGCCCGCGTCATGCTGATGGAGCACATGGATTCGCTCCACCGCCTCTCGAAGATCCTGCTCGACCGCGAGACGATCGATCGCAGCCAGTTCCTCAAGTTGCTCGACGGTGTCCCTGAAGACGAAATCTGGGTTACCGAAGTCACACAAGACTCGACACCCGAGAAGCCAGTAAGCACGCCGGAGCGCTCGTCTGGTCGACCACGCATTCCTGGCTTCCCGCTGCCGGCTCCGCCGGACGCGCCGCCCGCTGGGGCGTAGCGCGCGGGTCGCTGAGGAGTGTTGCGTGGGCAAGCGCGGCACCGATTGGCGCATCTCCGGTAGTCTTCGCCAGCACGGGAGCAGCCCCGCTCCGCGCTGCCTGTCAAGCGACAGGCAGGGTTGACCTTTTGAGAGGATGTGGCTCGTGGCCAAGTCTGGAATTCGCATCGCTGTCACGATGGCCTGCACCGACTGCAAAGAACGGAACTATCAGACCAACAAGTCGAAGCGGAACACGCCCGACCGCATCGAGTTGAAGAAGTTCTGTCGCCGCTGTGGCACGCAGACCGTACATCGAGAGACCCGCTAGTCCCGTATGGCTGAGGCCGACGACACCGTTCCCGCACCGCGGGACAAGGGCGCTGAGCGTCGTGCGAAGCGCGCTGAGCGCGCCGCTCGCGCACGCCCTGCCAAGAGCCAGACTGGTAGTCCCAAGGATCGCCAGGGCTTCGGCGCGTTCGTTCGAGAGTGTGTCGCTGAGCTCAAGCGCGTCCAGTGGCCAACTCGTCCGCAGCTGATCCAAGCAACGGCAGTCGTGATCATCACGTGTTTCATCGTCGGCGTGTATCTCTACGCGCTCGATTCCCTGTTCTCTCGTCTCGCTGGGTGGCTCATTACCCAGCAGGCGGGGTAATCAACGAGGTCCACACCTATGTTTCGCTGGTACGCCATTCACACCTATTCGGGTCACGAGGACAAGGTCCGCCGAAACCTCGAGCAGCGCCGTCGCACCCAGCAGGGTGGCGAGGGTCTGCGCCGCATTGTCGTGCCGACCGAACACACCGTCGAGACGCGTGACGGCAAGAAGGTCGAGAAGGAGAGCCGCGTGCTCCCCGGCTACGTCCTGATCCAGATGGACTCGACTCCCGAGGCAATCAGCCTCGTGCGCAACACGCCCGGTGTGACCGGCTTCGTCGGCGCCCAAGGCAAGCGCGAGGAGATGACGCTCGTACCGCTCGGCCAGGCCGAGGTCGACAAGCTGCTCCGCACGGAGAGCGCTGAGGCCAAGCCGAAGGCTGTCGCCGAATTTCAACTCGGCCAGATGGTCAAGGTCACGTCCGGTCCGCTTGCCGATTTCGACGGCGAAATTATCGAGATCAACAACGAGTCGTCGAAGCTCAAGCTGCACGTTTCGATCTTCGAACGGCAGGTGCCGGTCGAACTCGGCTTCTCTGATGTGAAGCGCCTCGACTAACGCTCGTCTAGCATTCTTCCGCGTTCGCCATTAGGCAACGCCTGACAGTGGGAGCTCGAAAGTCCGGGCGTTTGCACCACAGGAGGTCACGATGGCCAAAAAGGTCGTCACCATCATCAAGCTTCAGAGTCCCGCCGGACAGGCCAACCCTGCTCCGCCGGTCGGTCCCGCACTCGGCCAGCACGGCGTGAACATCATGGACTTCTGCAAGGCGTTCAATGCCGAGACGGCAAGTTCGCAGCAGGGCCGCATTACGCCAGTCGAGATTTCGGTCTACGAGGATCGCTCCTTTACGTTCATCACGAAGACGCCGCCTGCGGCCGTGCTGATCAAAGAGGCGCTGAATCTCAAGAGCGGTTCGTCTGTGCCGCACCGCGACAAGGTCGGCACGCTCAGCCAGGCTCAGCTCCGCTCGATCGCCGAGACGAAGCTGCAGGACCTAAATGCAAACGACGTTGAGGCTGCGATGCAGATCATCGCCGGTACCGCCCGTTCGATGGGCGTGGAGGTAGAAGCATGAGCGGCAAGAAGCTCGCAGCAGCGCGCGCGAAGATCAATCGCGAGCACCTGTACCAGCCGATCGATGCTGTCCGGCTCCTGAAGGAGCTCGAGACCGCCAAGTTCGACGAGACCGTCGAGGTGCACTTCCGCCTCGGCATCAACGTCCGTCACGCCGAGGAGCAGCTCCGCGGCACCGTCATGCTGCCGCACGGCACGGGCTCTGACGCCCGCGTGATCGTGTTCGCTCAGGGCGAAAAGGCCGCTGAGGCCGAGGCTGCTGGTGCCGAGATCGTCGGTGGCGACGAACTCGCACAGCGCATCCTTGATGGCTTCGACGACTTCGACGTCGCCGTCGCCACGCCCGACATGATGGTCGTCGTCGGTAAGCTCGGCCGCGTCCTTGGACCCTCCGGCAAGATGCCGAACCCAAAGACCGGCACCGTCACGATGGACGTCAAGAAGGCCGTGGAAGAGATCAAGAGCGGCAAGATCGAGTACCGCACCGACCGCACCGGCATCGTGCACGTGCCGCTTGGTAAGAAGTCGTTCGGCGAGCGCGAGCTCGGCGAGAACTACGCGATGGTGCTCGAGGAGATCCTCCGCGCCAAGCCGGCCTCGACCAAGGGTCGCTACATCAAGTCTGTCGTGCTCAGCTCCACCATGGGGCCGGGCATCAAGATCGATCCGTCGCGCACACGCGACGTGCTCGAGGAGACGACCGCCTAACCAGCGTCGTTCTCCCACACTCTGCGTCCTGTCGCCAAGGACCGCCGGCACCAGCCCCGTTGTGGGGTTGGAGAAGACCGGCGCAGGCGGTGAGTCACCACAGAGGCCGACACGTGTCGCGCCTTTCGTTGTGTCCGCCGTCCAATCGGCGGGCACGCATACGAAAGGAGGTGGTATCACATGTTGAAGGAACGAAAAGAAGAGGTCATCAACCAGATTGAGCAGCAGCTCAACGCGGCGACCTCGCTGATCGTCACGGACTATCGCGGACTCGGCGTGCAACAGCTCGCCGAGATTCGTAACGAGCTACGGCCCCTTGAGGCGTCGCTGCTCGTGTCGAAGAACACGCTGACGCGCATTGCCGCTACGCGTGCCGGACAAGAGGGCATCCTCGAGTTTTTGTCCGGTCCGACGGCGATCGCGTTCTGTCATTCGGATCCGGCTCCCGTTGCCAAGGCACTTGCCAAGGCGGCGAAGGCGACCGACATTCTGAAGTTGAAGGGTGGCCTCGTTGACGGGGCCGTGCTCAATGAAGACGGAATCAAGGTGCTCGCAACACTGCCCTCGAGGCATCAGTTGCACGCACAGCTCGTGTTCGCCCTGGCAAGTCCGATCACTGGACTCGCCGGTACTCTCGCAGCAATTCCACGCAGTCTCGTGATTGCGTTGGACCAAATCGAAAAGCAGAAGGCCGCCGCGTAAGCGGACGGTTACACACCGATACAAGGAGTAAAGGTCATGGCATTGACCACAGATCAACTGATCGAAGAGATCAAGGGTATGAGCGTGATGGACCTCTCGACGCTGGTGAAGGCGCTCGAAGAGGAGTTCGGCGTTTCCGCTGCTGCTGCTGTTGCCGTTGCGGCACCAGCTGCAGGTGGTGGCGGTGGCGAGGCCGAGGCAGCCGAGGAGAAGTCGTCGTACGACGTCTTCCTCGTCGAAGCCGGCTCGCAGAAGATCCCGGTCATCAAGGTGATTCGCTCCGCGACGGGTCTTGGTCTCAAGGAGGCCAAGGACATCGCCGACGGCGCACCTGGCATGGTCAAGGAAGGCGTCCCAACTGCGGACGCCGAGAAGATGAAGGCCGAGCTCGTCGAGGCCGGCGCCACCGTCGAACTGCGCTAAGCAGTCTCGTCACCGGGCTCGCGCTCGGGTGGTGTGTTCGTCAGAAGGGCCCCGGGGCAACCCGGGGCCCTTCGTCGCTTGTGCCCATCGTAATCCAGGGAGGACATGACAACCGCGCGGATGTGGTGTCCTCCCCTCAACTGCGAATGGGTAGGTCATGCGTTTTGGCTTGGGAGGACACCACATCCGCGCGGTTGTCATGTCCTCCCACCAAGACCGTCAGTCCGGCACCTCGACGCGACAGACGATTGCTGCCCGCTCGGCCAAGTCGCGGTCGAGCGTGGCGAGGGGAGCGCCAATCAGGCGGGCGAGGGCGACATACTCGGCTGCTTCGGTGCGGGGATAGTTGAGGAGGTCGGCGACGCGCCACGATTCTTCACCGAGTTGAGGGTGGCTGAGTTCGGTGATGGGCGCGCGATCAAGTGCGCGGCGCATGCGGCGGGCCTCGGCCGTCGGGATCACGCCGCGGCGCGCGAGATCGTGGAGCAGCGAACGGCATTCCGACCAGAGCAGGGGAGGGGCGACGAGGTCGTCCGAGCCTGCGCTCATCCAGGCGGGCTTGGCCGCCAGGATCGGCAAGACGATGGTGGGATCGACAACCAGCATCAGGCGGGCAGCTTTCGGCCGCCGCGGGCGCGTCGCAACTCGCCGACCCAATCTGGCTGGCGCGTCCCCCAACTGGTGCGGCTCCAGCCGGCCGGAGGGTCGTGGGCTGGGCGGGCAATGAGTGCGTCCAGATCTTCCTGGTGGACGAAGAGGCGGCCGCCCGTGCGGTGAGCCGTCAGACGACCACTGCGAATCCAGCGGCGAATCGTCTCGGCTCCGCGACCGGAATGTGTAGCTGCTTGAGCGACGGAGAGCACAGACAGATGCTACACCTTTCTGGAGCCATGACCAAAATTGGGTGGACTCGGAGGGGCTGTACCTGTACCTTGCAGCTGTCCGACGGTTCCGCCCCGGTAGGGGCGCAGCATGGTCCGCAAGACTCTGTTAGGGTGCCTGTTCGCTCGCCGTATGCCCACGGTTGAGCTTCCGTCTACCTTCCAGCACCGAGGAGGGCCCGTGGCCTCTGCCAAGCCCCGTCCGAAGCGTCAGCGCCGCAATTTCTCTCACCTAGAGAAGACCCCCGCAGCGCGCATCCTTGACGTCCCGAACCTGATCGACATCCAGAGCACCTCCTTCAAGAAATTCATGGAGACAGGTATTCGCGAGGTCATCAACGACATTTCGCCGATCGAGGACTACACCGGCACGCTTGCATTGGAGTTCGGTGACCACGTCTTCGAGCCGCCGGCACTGACGGAGCGCGAGTGCCGCGAGACCGACAAGAGCTTTGAGTCGGGCCTCTTCATGACAGTCTCGTTTATCAACAAGGAAACGGGCGAGATCCGCGAACAGCGGGTCTTTATGGGCAACGTCCCGCAGATGACGGCTGCGGGCACCTTCATCATCAACGGCACCGAGCGCGTCGTCGTAACGCAGCTGGTGCGTTCGCCGGGCGCGTACATCATGGAGCCGAAGGATCCGGCGAAGCAGGTCTTCACCGCGAACCTGATGCCACAGCGCGGTTCGTGGCTTGAGCTCGAGA
>CAMAWJ010000011.1 GCA_945861955.1 Bifidobacterium breve | reverse complement strand
GATGTGGTGTCCTCCCTGCGGAGGCAGATCAGCTCGTGTGCGGTTTGTGGGGGAGGACACCACATCCGCGCGGTTGTCATGTCCTCCTAGGATCGCGGACCCGAAGCTGATGGCGTTTAGGTGATCGCGAGGGCGGCGATGACGCCGACGAGATACAAAAAGGCGAGGATCACGTTGACGTTGAAGAACGCCTGGTTGACGCGGGAGAGGTCGTCCTCGCGCACGATCGCGTGCTCGTAGATCAGGAGCGCGGCACAGGCTGCGACGGCGACCCAGTACGGCCAGGCAAGGCCGGCCCAGACGCCGACGCCGATCATCGAGACGATGCTCAACACGTGCAGGACGCGCGCGAACCAGAGCGCGCGGCCGACGCCGAAGTCGGCGGGCGCCGAGTGGATGCCCTCCGCGACGTCGTGCTCGACATCCATCGTCGCGTAGATGATGTCGAAGCCCGCGATCCAGAAGCCGACCACGCCAAGCAGCCAAAACGCTGCCAGCGGCAGGGCGTCGGCGATCGCCACGTAGGCCGCCACGGGCGCAAGACCAATGCAGAGGCCGAGCCAGAGATGGCACGCCCACGTAAAGCGCTTCAGGTACGGGTAGATCAAGAACGGCACGACCACAAACGGCCACAGCCAGCGCGTCAGCGGCGCGAGATTCCAGCAGGCCACGAGCAGCACAACCAGAGAGACCACGCAGAGCCCGACAACCTGGCCCTTCGAAACGAGGCCAGCGGGGATCTCGCGCTTGGCCGTCCGCGGATTGCGCGCATCGACCTCGGCGTCGATCAGACGATTGAGGCCCATTGCCAGCGTGCGCGCCGCGACCATCGCGATGCCAACCCAGAGCAGCTCGACGATCGGCGGCAAACCATCCGCGGCCAACAACGCACCCACCACGGCATACGGCAACGCGAACAGCGAGTGCTCAAGGCGCACGAGATTCGCGAGGCGACGCGGCAACGACGGCACAGTGGCGGACTCCATTGCTCGGATCTTGGCGTGCCACACCCTCAGAGGCGGCGGTAGGATGCAGAGCATGCCCGCCGCCATCTCCGTCACTGGCCTCGTCAAGCGCTACGGCGACCACGCGGTCGTCGATGGCCTTGACCTCGAGGTGCAGCAAGGCGAGGTCTTCGCATTCCTCGGCAAGAATGGCGCGGGCAAGACGACGACGACCGAGATCCTTGAGGGCTACCGCACCCGTGATGGCGGCGACGTCTCCGTGCTCGGTGAAGACCCCGCCACCGCCGGAGCCGCTTGGCGCGCCAAACTCGGCATCGTCCTGCAGGAGAGCCGTCCTCTCGGCGCACTGACCGTCAACGAGACGCTGCGTCTCTTTGCCGCCTACTTTCCCAACCCCCACACCGTCGCCGATGTGATTCGCCTCGTCGGCCTCGAGGAGCAGGCCAACCAGCGCGCCGGACGCCTCTCCGGCGGCCAGGTGCGACGTCTCGACGTCGGCATCGCGCTGATCGGCCGCCCCGAGCTCGTCTTCCTCGACGAGCCCACGACAGGCTTCGATCCGGAGGCGCGCCGCCAATTCTGGGATGTCATCAGTGGCCTCCGCGACCTCGGCACCACCGTCTTTCTGACCACGCACTACATGGATGAGGCGCAGGTCCTCGCCGACCGCGTTGCGGTGCTGCGCGACGGCAAGATCGCCGCGCTCGGCACGCCTGCTGAACTCCAGGCCCTCCGTGGCGACGTCGAGATCCGCTTCGCCCTCCCCCACGGCGTCGAGTTGGCTGCCCTGCCGGCCCTCTCGACCCAGCCTCGACTGACGGGTGGCGAGGTACGGGTCGAAACCACTGCACCGACGGCTGACCTCGCCGTGCTCTGCAGTTGGGCCGAGGCGCGCGGCCTCGAGCTGCCTGCCTTAACGGTCGAGCGCCCAACGCTCGAAGACGTCTTCCTGGCAATCTCGGGAGAAACGGCATGAACATGCTCGTCGAACAGGTCCGCGCCGATCTGCTGGCCTTCTCGCGCCGCCCCGAGACGCTGTTCTTCACTGTCTTTCTGCCCGTCATCTTCCTCGTACTGTTCGAGGCGATCTTTGGTGGGCAGTCCGTCACGCTGGCGGGCGGCGATGTAGTCGCGCAGTCGTACCTGCAGGTCCCCGCGTTTATGGTGATGGGCGTCATCTCTGCGAGCTTCGTGGCTCTCTCGATCACCGTTGTCAATCGTCGCGAGACCGGGATCTTTAAGCGCGTACGTGGCACCCCAGCCCCGGCCTGGCTGCTGATTGCCGGGCAAGTCGTGACCTCGCTGGTGATTGCCCTCCTGATGGTGATCGTCATGCTCGCGCTCGGCAGCTTCGCGTACGGCGTGCGTGTCGACATCGGTCACCTGCCGTGGCTCGTCGCGAGCGTGCTGGTCGGGGCGATCGCGTTCTCGTGCCTCGGTATGATGCTCGCGGCACTGACCCCTTCGACCGAGGCGGCACCGCCACTTGCAAACGTTGTCGTGCTGCCGCTGTACTTCATCTCCGGCGTGTTTGTCCCGATCGAGTCGCTGCCGACCTGGCTCGGCAACATCGCTGCCTTGCTCCCGGTTGCTCCTTTCGTTAAGGTGGCCACATGGGCCTACGTACCCGCCACCACGACGCCCTGGCGTGCACTCGGGCTGCTCATTGCCTGGGGCATGGTGGGCCTGATCATCGCCTCGTGGCGCTTCCGCTGGACGCCGCGGCGGAGTTAGGATGAGCAGAATCTCCCCCCGACGAGTCCTGCGACGCCTACACGGCATTGCGCGACCGCCACTGACGATCACACCGCCACCCGATGGTGTCCTGGCGGAATGGAACTGTGCGATTACGGCGCGTGATGGAACGACCCTTCGCGCCAACGTTTTCCGACCAGCGCCGAACAGCGCTGGTGCTCTCATTCACCCAGACGGACATTTCCCCGTGATTATGTGTGCCCATCCGTACGGCAAAGACGTTCTGTCGAAGAAGGTTCCGTGGGGGTATCTGCCCCCGCTGCAGTATCGAGTGTTTCGCCAGCCCGAACCGATCACGTTTTCCGCCTGGACCGGCTGGGAGGGACCAGACCCCGCCTACTGGGTCCGGCTTGGCTTTGCAGTTGTCATCGGCGATCTGCGCGGCTTCGGCACCTCGGACGGCGTCGGCACCATGCTTTCGAAACAAGAGGGCGAGGATTACCACGACCTGATCGAATGGGCAGGCACTCAGCCCTGGTCCAATGGGCGCGTCGGCCTACTCGGTGTCTCGTACCTCGCACTGTCGCAATACCGTGCTGCGGCCGAACGACCTCCGCACCTCGCGGCGATCTGCCCGTGGGAAGGCTTTTCCGACGTCTACCGTGACTTCGCAAAGCCCGGTGGCGTTTCCGAAATGGGGTTCTTCAAGCTCTGGTCGACCACGGTTGGCAAACAGGGTCGGATTACGGAAGACCTCCTAACTGAGGCAACGGCTCGACCAGAGCTCGACGCCTGGTGGCAGTCGCGGCTGCCCAAGATTGAAGACATCGAGGTACCGATGCTCGTCTGCGGAAGCTTCTCTGACCATCTCCTCCACACCCGCGGATCGTTTGAGGCATTTCGTCGCGTCAAATCCGACCAGAAGTGGTTGTACACCCATCGAGGTGGGAAGTGGTGCACGTTCTACGGCGCCGAGGCACAGGGTGTTCAGCGGCGCTTCTTCGAACGATTCCTCTGCGACGCAGATAATGGTTGGGATGACGAACCGCCCGTACGCATCGCCATTCACGAGACGGGCGAGCGACCACTCGAGATTCGCTCGGCCACGACGTGGCCGCCGTCGGACATTGTCTGGACCGGACTCCACCTGCAGCGCGACGGCACCCTCTCAGATCAGCCTGTGTCGCACGAACAGTCGTCCTCCTATGCGAATGCTGATGGTTCCCTGTCGTATCGCTGGACGGTGCCCCAATCGATCGATCTGATCGGGCCGATGACACTCCACCTCGACGTGTCGCTTGGGGGTGTCGAGGACACCACCATGCTCGCTGCTATCCGCCTCCTACGCGATGGCCGCGAGGTGACCTTCGAAGGCTCGTACGGGTTTGCCGGGGATGTCGTGACGCACGGATGGCTCCGCCCGGCTCACCGCACACTCGATCAAGAACTCTCGACCGACTGGCAGCCCGTCCACAGCCACGCGGTGCGGGAGCCACTCTCAGCCGGCGAAATCGTGCCGATTTCGATCGCACTGCTGCCACAGGCCACACACCTTCGTGCTGGCGACGTCCTCGAGCTCGAGTTGCGCAGCCACTGGCTCTTCCCCGTCAATCCCTTCAATGGCCAGATGCCTGCACGCTACGTCACGGAAGAATCCGGCTCGACGCGTATCCACCTCGGCGGTGGGCGCCGCGCCGAACTGCGAATTCCAATCGCCTAGAGGTGCTCGGTCGGGTCTGAGCGCAGCAGTTTGAGGGCGTGATCGAGCACCGGCTCAACGACCCCGAACAGTTCGTCGCACGCTTTTGGGCTACCCGGAAACGAGAGGATCAGCGTGCGACCACGAATGCCAGAGACGCCGCGGCTGAGCATGCCGTGCGGCTTGGCCCGCATCGAGAAGGCGCGCATCGCCTCGTCAATTCCGGGCGTGCGGCGATCGTAGACCGGCCCAAGCGCCTCGGGCGTGACATCGCGCGGAGCAAATCCTGTGCCACCCGTGACGAGTACGAGCTCGGGCGCATCCGGCGTGTCGGCCCACGTTACGACGTGGGCCATGATCGCGCCGACCTCATCGGGGACGACCGCTCGATCGACAACCTCAAACCCGGCTGCCGTCGCTCGCTCGGCGAGCAGATCTCCGGAGCCATCTTCGCGTGCGCCGTGAAAGACGCCGTCCGAGACCGTCAGCACGCAGGCGCGCACCTCAGGCACCCGACCGGCGCCACGCACCGCTCTTGCCGCCGTCCTTCTCCCACAGCGCAATGCCGTCGATACGGATCTCGGGGTCGGTCGACTTGAGCATGTCGTGCACACAGAGCGCGGCTGCCGAGACCGAGACGAGCGCCTCCATCTCCACACCCGTGCGCCCATCGAGCGCGCACTCTGCCTCGATCCGTACGCAGCCAGCGGTGCGATCGACTGCGAGATCGACGCGAACATAGTCGAGCATCAGGGGGTGACAGAGCGGAAGCAGGTCGGGCGTCTTCTTCGCTGCCGCAATGCCTGCGACCCGAGCCGTGGCGAACACATCGCCCTTCGCAGCAGTGCCAGCTTCGATTTTGGCGAGCGCCTCGTCCGACATGTGCACCTCGCCGCGCGCCAGCGCGCGGCGGCGCGTCGCTGCCTTTGCGCCAACATCGATCATGCGTACGTCAGTCATCTGTAGGAGTGTATTCGCTCCCGATGAGCGATATGCTCTGGTTACTGCGTCATCCCCTCGAGACGCGCATACGAAAAGAACTGCGTATGGCCTCCACAGATATCCTCACCCCCCAAGATTGGACGGAGGTAGTTTCTCCGCCCGCCGAACTGGTCGAGGCAGTGAGCGCGCTCGTGCCTGCCGGCGATGGGCCGCTCACAACCGCCCAACTCGTACAGCTTTCGGCTGATGTTGCCGCGCGAGAAGATCTCTGGCGCCCCCTGGTGGTGGCCGATACGGAGCGCCGCCGCTATCGCCTTTTGTATGAAGATGATCGAGTTGATACCTGGTTGATCATGTGGATGCCGGGCCAAGGCACGGGTTATCACGATCACGCGATCTCTGGGGTCGGTCTCGTCGGTGTCGATGGCGCGGTTGTGGAAAAGCAGATGCGACTTCCTCACGGCTCGTCTGACGTCGAGGTACGCGAGGGCGTAACCCGCGAAGGACCAGCTGGCTACATCCACTCCGTCGCACACGTCGAGGGCTCGCCGGCCATCACGATCCATTCGTACTCACCGCCTCTGATGGAGGTCGCGCAGTACCGCGTCGACGAGCACGGTGTGTTGCGCCGCGAGACAGAACACGGCCGTCGAGAGCTGATCGACAACACGATCGCCGAGATCGCCCCCGACATCGTCTGACGATCAACTTTGCTTTGGGGTCAGACCCCTATGCAAAGTTGATCTAGCTAGGCTGCTCGCAATTCGGTCACGGCCGCGTCGAGCACCTCGAGCAACCGGTCGACATCGGCTGCCGTAGTCGTGGGGCAGACAAGGCACATGTTGTGAAACGGCGTGATCAGGATGCCGTTGTTGAGCGTGACCAGATGGAGCCACTCCTCGACGTCGGCGTCGTGCGCATCGTGCGAGGCGCCACCGTTGGCGGGCATCGTGGCGCAGAAGCGGAATTCTGCCCGCGCGCCCAGCCCCTCGACGACCCATGGCAGATTGTGCCGTTCGATCAAGTCCTGCATACCAGCCAGCATCCGGGCGCCGAGCTCGCACATGCCCACAAAGGCCTCATCGGTTAGAACGTGCTCGAGCGTACCGCGAGCCGCAGCCAGCGAGAGAGCGTTGCCAGCGAGCGTGCCACCCACGCCACCCGTATCGACGTAGTCGCCGTCAGGATCGTTCTGGATCTGTGTGTCAATCTCAGCCGACACGCCGTACGCCCCAATCGGGACGCCCCCGGCAATGCTCTTACCGATCGTGACGATGTCGGGCTGCAGACCCCACGCCTGCGTGCAGCCGCCCGGACCGGCAGAGAGCGTGTGCGTCTCGTCGATCACGAGCAACGCGCCGGCCGCCTTGATCAGCCGCGTCGCCTCCTCCCAGTAACCAGCATCGGGCAAGACGATGCCCATGTTCGTCAGTGCCGGCTCGGCCAGCACGCACGCCACATCGCCGTGCGCCAACTCGCGCTCGAGTGCGGCAAGGTCGTTGAACTCGACGACGCGCGTCGTTACCGCTGGGTCGACGGCCGGCCCGACGTTGCCGGGCTTCTGCGTCGGAATACCATTCTCGAGCGCGATGATCGTCTCGTCGACGGAGCCGTGGTAGCTGTAGTTCATGATCAGCACCTTCGACCGGCCGGTCAGTTGCCGACAGGTCCGAAGGACCCAGCGGTTGGCGTCGGTGGCCGTCAGCGAAAAGGTCCACTTCGGCAGACCAAAGCGCCGAGCAAGCTCGCCCGCAACCCAGATCGCATCCTCGGTTGGCAGCATCGTCGTGATGCCCCCTAGTTCGCCAATCCGGTGCTGTACGGCCGCCACCATCGCGTCGGGCGAGTGCCCCGCCATCGAGCCGGTGTCGCCAAGGCAGAAATCGATCAGCTCGTTGCCATCAACGTCGATGATGCGATTGCCCTTGGCGCGCTCGAAGAAGACGACGTGCTGGCCGACCCAGACCTCCATCCACTGCATCGGGACGCCACCAATCAGGTGTGCCTGCGCCTCGGCAGCGAGGGCCCGCGACGTTGGCGTGCGCTCGATGGCGACGGTGCGCTCACGTTCGAGCAGCTCGTTGAGTCGTGTGCGATTCAGCTCGGTGCGTTCCATTCGCTTCTCCGGTCGGATAGAGGAGCATACCCCGCATCACTGCCTGGTCTGCGTCAGATCGGACGTGCTGCGGCGTCTTCTCTGTATGCGCCGTCTCGTCGTGCCCCTCGTGTTGATCATCCTGCTCGCCCTGACCGGTGCCGCCCATGCCAGCACGCTGATCACCCGCAACCCGCAAGGGCCCGTCACGCTGGCCGTCAACCGCCAGGGCGTGGCGATGCTCACCGTCCGCACCGGCGGCCAGACGCAACACATTCTCGCCTGGGGGGCGATCAACATGTCTCGTGGTCGCCTACGACTCGACTACTCGGGGGGCGTTGGCGCCAGCGGCGCCCAGTGGCAGACCTTCGAAGACACCTGTGGTCCCTACCGCGGAGGCCCCTTCCCAGGCTCGCAATTGATCGTCGCTTCCTGCACGGCGCCCGATGGCAGCCATTGGGCCGTGCAGCAATGGCAGCGCATCATTCGCAACTACGGCGGCACGACCGGTTCAACGGAGGTACGCCTCTCGCACTGGCGTGGGGCAGTCGCCGACCTCGTCGTGTTGAGCGACTGGTCGCGCTACGGACCCTCCAAGACCGTCAAGTTCCCGCACCTTTTCGGAACGTACAGCTGGCAGGGCAAGCCGGTCTCGGTCGGACAGGCGACACCCGCAGGCGTACCGCTCGACGACAAGGGCCGTAATCTCTATCTCGACGCTCTCAATTCGAACTACGGAGTCCGCACCGACAAGGCGCAGTGGTACCGGGTCAACGGATTTCTCGCCAATCGCCCGTACGGACAGTTCTGCTTCGAGATCGGCCCGAAGGGACAGGCAAGTATGTTTAATGGTCAGCAGCGCACGGGCGAGTCGACGGTCAATCGTTATCGCATGACCTCGCCCGGACCGGGCGTGACGCCCGACATACGCGTCAATTTCGACGGCCCACCGTCGCCGTACGACCCGAACTGGCAGTTGACGATGAACGACCTGCAGCGCCAACTCGTGCCCGACCCGTACGCCAACTGTGGAAGCCCGCGCGCACCGACGTTCTAGTTCGCTCCGGCTGCGTACCGCGACCCGATCGCCTCCTCAACACGCAGCAGTCGCCAGCGTCTGACCAGCGTGGAGCCAGCATGGGCACGACGGCCTCTGTCATCCTGCCGGTATGGGCGCAGGTCGAGGAGCACCGAATCAATTTGCGGTGCAGCCGATCGGTGATCGCCTGCCGCTCCTGGTCGGCCTCTTTGTCGCCGCGCTCGTCTACCGTCCACAGCTTGTCGGCATCGGCCCGTTGGTACCGGAGATCCAAGCGTCTCTCGGAGTCTCACACGCCATGGTCGGATTGCTCGTAACGATTCCCGTCCTCTGCTTCGGGCTCTTTTCGCCACTCGCACCCGTTCTCGCCGGACGCATCGGCGCCCTCCATGCGATCAGCGTGTCAGTGGCACTGATCGGTCTGGCCGGTCTCTGCCGCGTGTTCGTGCCTGGCCTCATCGGCATCCTTGCGATGACTCTGCTGATCGGTGTAGGTATGGGCGTCGGCAACACGCTGATGGTTGTAGCCGTCAAGGAGCGCTTTGCCGATCACCCCCTGCTCTTGACGAGCATCTACGCGATGGGCTTTCAGATCAGCTCGGGCGTCAGTGCGGCGCTCGCGGTCCCGATCGCATTCTGGCTAGACGGATGGCAGTCGACGATGCTCGTCTACTCCGGCTTCACGCTCGTGCTGCTCGCTGTGTGGCTGGTCTTGACGCGCGGCATATCGCATGCACCGGAACCTGTCACGTTCCCGCGCTTTCCCGTCGAGCGTGGCGTCGTCTGGCTCTTGGCCGTCCAGTTCGGCCTGATGGGCATTCTCTACTACGGCATCAACACGTGGATGCCCGCGGCCTATGTCGAGCAGGGCTCGACGCTCGCCTATGCCGGCTGGCTGGGTGCGCTCTACAACCTTGGCATGATCCCCGGGCCGCTGTTGGCACTGGTTGCAAGCCGTCGATTCTCTCGACGAAGCCTGCTGCAGGCGACGGGTGTCGTGATCGGTGCTGTGACGGTGCTACTGATCGTTGCACCTGCGCAGGCGCAACTCTGGATGTTGCTCGGTGGGCTCGCCAATGGCGCGATGTTTACCCTCGCGATGAGCCTGCCGCTTGAGGTCGCCGACACCGCGATCGACGTTGGTGCCGCCGCCGCCATGATGCTGTTCTTCGGCTACGCGATCACAGCGCTCGCGCCATGGCTGCTTGGCGGTGTGCGTGACCTAACTGGCAGTTTCGACCTTGTGCTGCTGTGCTTTCCGGCCGTGGCGGTGCTGTTTCTGGTCTGCGCGAGCCTGCTGTCGCCAACCAGACTGCACGCCCACCGGCTCCCGTCATGACGGGAGTTGCCGGGGCTGATCACCGTTTCGATTAGGCTTCATCCTCGCTTTGCCGCTATGCACTAGGAGAACCCGTGCCGGATACGTCGATTCTGTTTCAGCCCACGTCGATCAGCTCGCTCGAGTTGAAGAACCGCCTGGCGGTCGCGCCGATGACGCGCGTGAGCGCCACCGAGGATGGCTGCGCGACGCAGCAGATGGCCGAGTACTACGGCCGCTACGCCGCTGGCGGCTTCGGCTTTGTGATCGTCGAGGCCTGTTACATGGACGATCAGTACTCCCAGGGCTACCACTATCAGCCCGGCATCATCAACGCTGCCCAAGAGGCCGCGTGGAAGAACGTCGTTGACACCGTCCACGCTGCTGGTGCCAAGATCTGCATGCAGCTCGTCCACGCTGGTGCACTCGTCCAAGGCCGCAATGCGAACTATGTCGAGGGCACCATCGCTCCATCCGCCGTGGAGCCAAAGGGCGAAATGCTCGTCTTCTATCGTGGCGAGGGTGGCTACCCGGTACCGCGCGAGATCACGACGGATGAGTTGATTGCCGTCAAGGATGCCTTTGTCTCGGCTGCCATCCACGCGCAGAAGGCCGGCTTTGACGCCATCGAAATCCACGGCGCCAACGGCTACCTACTCGACCAGTTCTGGACCGCCTATACGAACCAGCGCACGGACGAGTACGGCGGCAGCGCGCGCAATCGCATCCGCCTCGACGAGGAGATCGTCCGCGCAGTCATCGCTGGCACGCAGGGCACGCTGCCTGTTGGTCTCCGTCTCTCGCAGAGCAAGGTCAACGACTTCGAGCACCAGTGGACCGGCGGCGAGCAAGACGCAGCCGACATCTTCCCCGTGCTCGACGAGGCCGGCGTGGCGTTTATCCACATCACCGAGCACCTCGGTACCGATCAGGTCTTCGGCTCGGGCCATTCGCTTGCGGGTCTCGCCAAGAAGTATTCGAAGGCACCCGTGATCCTCAACGGTGGTCTCGGCGATCCCTCGACGGCGGCTTCGGTGATTGCCGACGGCAATGCCGATATCGTCGCGCAGGGCAAGGCGGCCCTCGCCAATCAGGACTGGCCGAACAAGGTGAAGTCCGGCGAGGCACTCGAGGACTTCGACTTCGGCATGCTCGGCCCGATCGCGAACCTCGACAACGCCGAAATCTTCTTCGCCAACCGCGGCTAGGCGTTATTTACGGCGCCTCGCGCGTGATCAGTTCTGCAACGTAGGCGACTGCCGGACATGACAAGTGCGCACTTGTCATGTCCGCCGTGCACTACGAGTGGGCCTTGCTGGCCGCTCGTGGCGTCTTCGACAAGCGCCTCCGATCAGCGCGGATGGGCCGTGTAGGGGTCGAACCTACGACCTTGGGATTAAGAGTCCCCTGCTCTACCAGCTGAGCTAACGGCCCGCGGCGGAAAATGTACCAATCGTGAGCGCTGAGGGGTCGCGTACCCACTCCGTGGGCGCCGCGAACCTACTGCGTCAACGGAAGTGCCGCCGAGGCCTCGGTCAGGCGAGCAATTTCTTCCTTGACCTTCGACGTCAACGGATCGTTCGGCGCCAGCTTGACGAACTTTTTGTAGGCGGCAATCGCCGCGGTCGCGTCGTTTGCAGCCGAGCTGATCTGGCCGAGACGGAAGAAGGCCGCAGGATCCGTGGGCTCGAGGACCGTCACAATCGTCTGCGCCACCACGGCCGCCTGGTAGGCGTCAGTGGCCTCGGTCTGCAGTGGTGTGACCTTTGCGGACGCCTCTGCCATCACCGCACTGGAGATGCTCTCCTGCGCCGTCCGGAACTGCGTCGCTCCGTTCGACTGGCCCGGGATGACCGACAACGGCACAGCAGGGCGGCCAGCAACGTTGCCCTCGGCCTGTGCAGCGGCGTACTCAGCCTGGGCCTCTTGCAAGGCGGCAGCAGCCTGGGCGAGATAGACGTCGGCGATCGCACCCTGCACGGTGGCATCCGTCGGTGCGAGTGCGGCAGCCTTTTCTGCTGCTGCAGGGACGTCGGTCAACGCTCCCGTGTTGACATACGCCTGGGCGAGCGCCAGCCACGACTGCGGATCATCCGGTGCAGCCTTGGTCTTGGCCAACGCATCCTTGACAGCCGTATCTGCCGGCACCGCCGCGGGCGTATCCGAACCGCCACCAGAGTTGCCAAGCATGTCGATGATCGACGGTCCACCCGTACCGACTCCCGCGATCACGAACATCAAGGCGAAGACGATTGCGAGCAGCGCGAAGACCCACTTGAAGTGCTTGCGCAGGCGCTCGTTCAGCGTTGGCGTGACCGAGTACGGAGCCTCCTGCTTGCTCTTAGACGACTTCGGCGTCGACGTGGCAACAGTGCCAGGACCATCTTTTCGCTTGGTTCGTGCCATCAGTCGTCTGTTCCGATCATTCGTGTCCGACCCGGCAACGCAGCAACCCAACAGGCCGCTAGACGCTCCGTATCTGCGCCCTTACGGTAGCGCACGACGCCATCAACGACGGTGAGCAGCGTCCGCTCTGGTGATCCCGCGAACACTGCGCTCGTGGCCCCGTTCTCGGCAACGCCATACGGCGTGTCCGTCAGATCGATTGCCGTCAGGTCGGCTCGTTTGCCAACAGCAAGCGAGCCGACGAGACCGTCAATGCCCAACACGCGGGCTCCACCGAGCGTCGCTAATTCGAGGACGGCCTCCGCGGTAAGGGCGTCGGGCCGCCCCTCACGGACGCGCGCCGTCAAGAGCGCGGCCCGCAACTCGGCCCAAAAATCGAAGTCAATCGCCGAGGCGGGCGAATCCGACCCGATGCCGACGGGAACACCCGCGGCGCGCATTCCCGCAATGGGCGCTGCTCCGCAACCAAGAATCGCATTCGAGCGAGGGCAGTGCACAACGCCCGCACCAGAGGTAGCGATCAGCGCGATCTGCGTATCGTCGACCTGCACCGCATGGACGAGAATCACACTCGGATGCAGAAGTCCGGCACTGGCTAGAAGTTCAATCGGGTGCTGACCCGTCGCCTCGATGCGCGTCAGCGAACGCAGGGCGTCGGCGATCGGCCCCGTGCCAGCCGCAACGGCCTCGAGTTCGGCCGCCGACTCAGCAACGTGCGTCATCACCGTCAGTCCCTCAGATTGAGCAAACGCATCGAGGGCGGCAAAGACGGTGGGGGCAACCGTATACGGGCTGTGCGGCGAAACGCCAAGTCGGACGAGCGGTGTTGTCGAACCGGCCGCTGCGGCAAGGCGCTCGCGCAGTGCAGCAACGACTGCCTCTGCATCAGCGTCGGGTCCCCCAAAGGCCTCGAGGTGCACGATTGCGCGGAGCCCAGCCTCGCTGGCAGCGGCGACAGCGGCCCCCGAATACGAAGCGTCCGCAACGGTGCCAACTCCGGACTGCAGACAGAGCAGGGCCCCGAGCGCAGCAGCAGCCTCGACATCGCCGGGGGCAAGCCGTGGCCTCCGTGCAACGTGATCGGCGAGCCACTCGCCGAACGGAAGCCCATCGCCAAAGCCGCCATAGGTGGCGTACTCCAAGTGCGTGTGCGCATTGATAAGCGCGGGCAGCAGCACGGCAGTGCCGAGCTCTTCAAGCTGAGCATCCGGGAACGCCCCAAGCACCTCTGCTCGCGAACCGACTGCGACGATCAGACCATCCTGCACTGCAACTGCACCCTGCCGTAGCGGCGGGGCATCGACCGGCAGCACCTGGTCGGCGGTGTAGACCTCGGTCACACGTCCTCGACGTCAGCAACGTCGACGAGGTCAGTCGTAGCCTCGGAATCGGGGTCCTCACCCTTTCTTCGTTCGACAAAGACGGCGACGTAGATCGAAGCCTCATAGAGTGCGAGTAGCGCGGCAAACATGATCATCATCGAGATCACATCGCCGCTCGGGAGGGCCGCCGAGATGATCGCGAGCAGGAAGATCGCGTAGCGACGATTCTTGCGCATCCACGATGCGCGCATCAGACCAACCGTCGTCAGCACGAAGACGCCCGATGGCAGCTGGAAAATGAGCCCGCAGGCGATCAGGATCTGGACCACGAAGCTGTAGTAGTTGCCCGCATCGATCTGCCGGTTATAGAGCTCCGAGTCGTAACCGATCAGAAAGCCCATCGCGGGCGGCAAAACGGCAAAGTAGCCAAAGGCGAGGCCAGCGAAAAAGAGCAAAGAAGCACCAGACAGGTACGGCCACGTGCGCCGATCGTGATCGGGGTCAAACGCGGGCATCACATAGGCGTAAAGCTGGTAGATCAGTACGGGGATCACCAGCACGATCGCGCCTGCTAGCGCTACCTTGAGAGCAATGGTGAATGGCTCCGCAACGCCCAGCACGATCGGCGTGGGCAGCTCGGGCGGCAGCGGCCCGTTGAGGATCCCGAGGATCAACTCGTGCTTCCAGAAGCACACTGCAAAGCCGACCGCTAACGCGACCACGCAGATGATGATGCGGTTACGGAGCTCCTCAAGGTGGTCCGTAATCGGGACCTCCTCCTGATGCTCAATGCGTCGCGTACCGCGGAGTCCGGCAAGCATCGTCTTGTCTACCCTCGGTGTGCTTACTCAGCCGGCTTAGCGTCTGCAACAGGCACTTCGGCGGCCTCGGGCTCTGCAGCAGCAACGGGCTCTGCGGCAGCAACGGGGTCAGCAGAAGCAGCTGCTGCAGCAGCAACGGGCTCAGCGGCAGGAACAGGCTCGGCGACAGGAACGGGCTCGGCGACACGCTCAGCCGAAGGAACGGCCGTCTCGACAATTGGTGTCGTCGACTGCACAACGACGGGCGGCGCTGGCGGATCATTGTCGGCCTCGCCAGAGAGTCCACGGCGGAAGTCGCGCATGCTTGAGCCCAAACCGCGGCCAAGTTCCGGCAACTTCTTCGGACCGAACACGAGCAAGCCAATCACGAGAACGATCGCGATTTCCATTACTCCAAACTGCGGCATACGGTTTCTCCTCCTTGCATGGGCAAGCCTACCATCGAAATAGATCCGCCGGGACATCGCGGTACCGTCTACGGTAATCGCCGACGATGAGTCTGTTTTTCTCCATTCTCTCTGCAGCCACTGCTGCACTTGTGATCGTGACGATCATCCGTCTTGCCCGAGGCAACGGGGTCCTCGTTGGGCGCGTCACGCTCCCCCTCGCGGTGGTAGTCCTGATCGTTCAGATGAGCCTGCATCACTGGTCGCTCGAGGCTTTCGTACTGCTGGCCGCTGTGATCGTTTCGGCTGGAGCCCTCGCACTGCGTGGACGGGGACGGGAGCATGGACCGACGTGGATCGCACTTGGGGTTTTCGCCGCCACGGGTCTGGCCGGCGGTTTCGGTCTCTTGGCTCAGGGACTCTGCGTTGCCGGCAACGCCTATAATTGTGGTGGGACTGCACCCGACGTCTTGGCCGCTGTTGGTTGGCTGCTGGCCTTCAGTGCCTATGGCTACCTGGCGTGGGGAGCGCTGCGCGCGTGATTGCCCTGCTCGGACAGACCGTGCTCGACGAGATCATTCATCCCGACGGCTCAGAGGAACACCGCTGTGGTGGTGCTCCGATCTTTGCCGCTCAGGCGCTCTCGGCTGCCGGTATTCGAGGCATCGTCGTCACGCGTGGCGGCGACGACGAGCTCTACGCCGCGCTCAACCGTCGCGGTCTCCCGGTGCTAATCGGTCCAACGGAAGACACGTTCGTCAGTCGCCTCACGCTCAAGGCGGGTGGCCTGCGCGATCATGAGATCACCGCGCTCGGGGATCCGTTTCTTCCTGAGGACATCAACGGCTGGGCGAAGTCGTCGCTGGCGAGTGTTTCGACGATCGCCGTTGGGACGCAGTGGCGCGACGACGTGCCTCCCGAATCTGTCGCTGCCCTCGTCGCGCTTGGGCGCCGCGTTGTCTTCGATGCGCAGGGTCTCGCTCGACCCGGTCTTGGCGAAGTGCGACCGGTCGGTCCGTTCGACCCGGCCTGGGTGGCTGGTGTCGCTGCCATCAAGTTCAGCGATGAGGAGGCCGAGGCGTTGCTTGGCGGCACGGATGCCGCAGCCCTCGCCCGCGCCGGCGTCCCGATCGTCGTCGTCACCTATGGCGAAGGCGGCTGTGAGCTGTGGACCGAGGACGAGCCCGAGATTCTGCGCATTCCAGCCGACCGCATCCCACTCCTCGCCGACACCGTCGGGGCGGGCGACATGTTTACCGCGCTGTTCGCGGCTGCGCTCGATGCCGACGAGCCCCCTCGCATGGCGGCCGTGACAGCCACCTACGGCGTCGCGAAGATTCTGCGCCTGCGGGTTTAGCGATTTCGCGGTCCCAGTGGCCACGCAGATGACGCCGTCGCGTTGGTGCGTGAGGGAGAAGACCATGGTGCGCCGACCACTGATCAGCGACCTCAAGGTCCACGCGTAGTGCGGGGAGGACACCACAACCGCGCGGATGTGGTGTCCTCCCACGCGCATCGCCTACCCTCCAACCCATGGAACCGCCCGTCGTCACGCTCACGGAGTGCTCGAAGCGTTTCGGTGATCGCCTTGCGCTGCGCAAGGCGACGCTGACGGTGGCGCCCGGCGAGACGATCGTGCTGCTCGGCCCGAATGGGGCCGGCAAGTCGACGCTGCTGCGGCTCGTCGCTGGCCTGCTGCGCCCGACTGCCGGCTCGGCCCAGATCGCGGGCGTCGACGCGACCAGTGCGCCGCGCTCACTCCGCGCCGGTATTGCGTACGCAGGCCATCGTTCGCAGCTCTATCGGGGACTGACGGCACGCGAGAACCTCGAGCTGCATGCTGGTCTCCACGGGCAACGCGACCTCGACATCACGGCTCTCCTCAACCAGGTTGGTCTGGGCGATCGCGCGGACGAATACATCGACGGTTTCTCGCGCGGCATGCTGCAGCGACTCGCGCTGGCCCGTGCCACGGCGCACCAGCCCGCTCTGCTCCTGCTCGACGAGCCGGCGAGCGGGCTCGACGCAGATGGACGCCTGCTGCTCGATGCGACGCTTCGGGCCGGCCTCGGCACGCGCACGCAACTGGTCGCCAGCCACGATCACGAGTTGCCCGAGCGACTTGGGGCCCGCGCCGTCCACCTCAACGCCGGGAGCCTCGCATGATCCCCGCAGCGCTCGCGATCGCCCGCGTCAAATTCGTGCTCGAGCTTCGTCGCCGCGAAGTGATCTTTGCGATGCTGCTCTTTATCGCCGCGACGATCGTGATTGTCCACTTCGCGTTGAGCGGCGATACGGGCGCGGGTAGTCGCGCGGCCGCCGGCATGCTCTGGGCCGCGGTGGTCTTTACGGCCGTGCTCGGCCTGTTGCGCACGTTCGCTGCCGAGCAGGAGGAGGGCGCACTCGATGCGCTGCTGTTGGCGCCGATCGATCGCGCCGCAATCTGGATTGGTGCTGCGCTGGCACAGTTTGGCTTTCTCGTTGTCGTAGAAATCGTCGCCGTCCCGGTTTGGTGGGTGTTGTTTTTCCAAGCCGGGGGCCCGAGTATCGGCACCGTCGTCGTCGCGTTGCTCTTGGCCAACATTGGCATCGCCCTCGTCGGCACGCTCGCCGCAGCACTTGCCCTCGGTGCCCGCACGCGCGACGTGCTCTTGCCGGTGCTCGTCCTCCCACTCGTCATCCCGATTGTCTTGGCGGGCGTGACGGCTACGTACGGCGCTTTCGGCGAAGAGGTAGGAGGACTCCGTCCGCTCGGATTTCTGGCACTCTATGACCTCGTGTTCGTGGTGCTCGCGTGGGGCACCTCCGAGCACCTTCTAGGAGACTGATCATGCGCTCTCTTGGCCGTCTTTCGACCACCATCCCGCTCGTCCTCAGCACAATTCTGATTCCGCTGACTGTCGCGCTCGCGTTCTGGTGGACGCCCGAAGACTTCGACCAAGGGCTGAGCCAGAAGATCTTCTACTTTCACGTCCCGATTGCCTTGACGTCCTACGTCGCATTCGCGTTCGGGGCGTTTTCCGCGGCGATGTACCTGTGGAAGCGCACTGAGGTCTGGGACTTGCGCTCGTACGTGGGAGTGCACGCCGGCACGATCTGGGGCACGCTCGTGCTGTTGACGGGGCCAATCTGGGCGAAGGCCTCGTGGGGCGTGTGGTGGAACTGGGGCGATCGCCAGATCAACGTCTTCCTGATTCTGTTTCTGTACTACTGCGCGTACTTCATGCTGCGCTTCTCGCTCGATGAGGGCGAACGTCGCCGCTCGGCCTCGGCGGTCTTTGCGCTGCTCGGTGTTGGCCTAATTCCGCTCTCGTTTCTCGCCGTGCGGATCGCGCAGACCCTGATCCATCCCGTGGTCTTTACCTCGGGTGGCGCTGCGATGCCAAACTCGTTCTTACTCACGTTTGTCGTCGGTTTTGCAGGCATGCTAAGTCTGATGGTGCTTCTGATCTCCACCGAAATGCGCGGCAAGCGCACTGCCGCGCGCGTGCTCCAGTTGCAGCGCGTGGCGCGCGGGGAAGACGCATGACGCTCAAGGAAGCAGTGCCGTACGTCGCCGCTGCCTATATGGCGGTCTGGATTGTAATCCTTGCGTACATTGGGATTCTCGGTCGTAAGTTGACGCGGCTCGAGGCGACGCTTGAGGAGCTTGAGCGCGCTGCACCAACGGATCCGTCGACGAAATGAGTCTTCTGCTCCGCCTTGGCACGCGAGGCTCGCCGCTCGCGCAAGCACAGGCGCGCCTCGCAGCCGACGCCCTGACCGCCGCGGGTGCCGAGATCGAGATGGTGGTCGTTTCCACACATGGTGACGCCGCGCAATCGACGCCACTTGGCGAGCTCGGCCCGGGCGCGTTTGCCTCTGCACTCGAGGAGGCACTGCTCGCCGACGAGATCGATGTCGCCGTGCACTCGGCGAAAGACCTGACCGGCGACGAGCTCGACGGTTTGGCACTAGCTGCCTTCCTGCCCCGCGCCGATCCTCGTGACGCTTGGTGTGGTGAGGCGCGCTCGTTTGGTGATATCGCGGTGGGAGCCCGCGTCGGAACTTCGTCGCTACGGCGCTCGTCCGCACTGCGCTCGCTACGCCCCGACCTGACGATGGTGCCTGTCCGCGGAAACGTCCAGACGCGGCTCGCGCATCGCACCACCAGCGACCTCGATGGCGTCGTACTGGCGGCCTGCGGCCTCGATCGGATCGAGCTTGCCTACGAGATTGGCTTTCGATTTCCCGTCACGATGATCGTGCCCGAGTCGGGGCAAGGTGCCATTGCGCTGCAGACGCGCACCGGCGATGAGGCGCGCGTGGCCGCAGTCGACGACGCCGACACCCGTACCGCGGTGATGGCCGAGCGGGGTGTGACGCGCAGCCTTGGTGGCGGCTGCCGGGTGCCGATCGCCGCCCACGCGTACCGCGAAGATGCAGTCTGGACGCTAATCGGGTGGGTCGGTTCGCCCGATGGCACGCGCACGATTCGTCACGAGGCAACGGGGGATAACCCCGGCAGCCTCGTCGACACGATCGTCGATCAATTGCTTGCCGACGGTGGGCGTGAGTTGCTTGTCGAGGGTGCCGCGTGACGGTCTTTCTTGTCGGCGCCGGCCCGGGAGACCCTGGGCTGATTACCGTACGCGGGCTCGATCTCGTGCGGCGCGCCGACGTGCTCGTGCTCGATCGCCTCGCAGGCGACCAGTTGCCACTTGAGGCGAAGCCGGGCTGCGTGCTGATCAACGCAGGCAAGGCGCCGGGCGACGTTGCGATGACGCAGGATCAGATCAACGCGTGCCTCGTCGCACACGGCCAGACCGGACAGCTGATCGTGCGTCTAAAGGGTGGCGATCCGTTTGTCTTCGGTCGTGGCTCGGAAGAGGCAGAGGCGCTACACGAGAGTGGCATCGACTACGAGGTCGTGCCTGGCATCAGCAGTTCGCTTGCCGCACCCGCAGCAGCCGGCTTTCCGATTACGCATCGCGGCCTGTCGACGCACGTGACGATCGTGACCGGCCATGAGAACCCCGACAAGCCCGAGACGCAGACCGATTGGGCGGCGCTCGCAAAGGCGGGTGGCACGCTCGTCGTCTTGATGGGCGTCGGTCGCCTCACCCTGATCACCGACGCCTTGATCGCCGGCGGTCGTTCTGCCGAGACTCCCGTTGGCATCGTCGAGCGCGGCACGCTGCCGACGCAGCGCGTGACGACTGGTACCCTCGCCACGATTGCTGAGGTGGCTGAGGCTGCCAAGGTCCGTGCGCCGGCCGTCACCGTGATCGGCGAGATCGTCGCGGTCCGCGAAGCGATTGGCTGGGCCGAGCGACTCCCACTCGCCGGTCGTGTGGTTGCCGTCACGCGTGCTCGCGCCCAGGCCGACGGACTGACGCGCCGACTGACCGACCTTGGCGCGAAGGTCATCAGCGCACCCACGATTTCGACCGTGCCGCTCGCCGGCGATCCGATCGACGCCAGCGTCTACGACGTCGTCGTCGTCACGAGCCCGAACACTCCCCCGCTCCTGCTCGACCGCATCGGTGGCGATGCGCGCGTGCTGCACGGCGTCGAAGTGGCTGCGATTGGCCCCGGCACCGCCGAGGCCTTGCGCCAGATCGGCGTCGTTGCCGACACCGTCTCCGAGCGAGCGGTCGCCGAAGCTCTGCTCGAGACGCTGCAAGATCGCATAGCTGGCAAGCGTGTCTTGATCGCCCGTGCCGAGGAGGCTCGCGACCTGCTGCCGGAGGGCCTCACAAACGCGGGGGCGACCGTCGACATCGTGGCGCTCTACCGCACCGAGTACGCCGTGCCCACAGGCGAAGGCCCACTGGCAGCCGACGCCGTCACCTTCACCTCCGCCTCGACCGTCCGCGCACTCGTCGCCGCCTATCCCGACCGCGACCTGACGGGTATCAAGGGCATCTCCATCGGCCCCGTCACGAGCGCGGCCATGCGCGAACTCGGCGTGGGCATCGGCCTCGAAGCCGACGAGCACGACCTCGACGGCCTAATTAGTGCCGTGCTTGAGGTGCTGGGCTAGGCGGTTGGATTATTGAGGTGCGCGGCTCGTTCGACGCGCCGCACAATTGGCAGTGCGGTTACGAGCACCAGCCCCACGATGACGGCGGAGATGTAGAAGACCGTCCGCACTCCGAGTGGATCGGCGAGCACAGAGCCAAGCGCTGCTCCGATCGTCATGGCCATCACCGCAATCATCCGGCCGGAGATACCCACGCGCGCCTGGAGGCGATCGGGCACGCCCTTCTGACGCTCGCCAATGACGACCGAGAGAATCGTGAAATCCGTGAGGGAACGCACCGCGTTACTGATCAGCGCCACGACAAATCCGGGTGCGAGACCCGTCGCAAAGATGGCGACAGAACTGACTGCGGTCGCCACGGTCGTCAGGCGCGCAGCACCAAGACGTGGGAGGAACCGCCCGAGCAACGTGGGCACGAGCAGACCCATCGCCGCCCCCGCTGCGAGCACGATGCCCGATGGCGTCGAGCCCAGCCCAAGCACGGTCTTGAGCAGTGGCACGATCAAGGCGGCAGACATCGCGGCACCGAGATTCCACGCGATGCTGACACCCGTGTAGGCCCGCACGCGTGGCGACTGGATGATCACCGCGAGCCCTTCCTTCATCATCGCCCACGCCGGCTCGTGTCCACGATGATCATCCGCATCGAGTGAGCGTTTGATCGCCAGGATCATCGTGACGGCAACAACGAACATGATCGCCTCAGCAACCAGCGCGAAGGCAGCACCAATCAGGCTAATCAGCAAACCACCGAGCGCCGGCCCAGCGAGATAGCCAACCGCCCACGCCGCAGACAACGTGGCCTGTCCTTGCGAAAAGTGTTGGCGCCCGATAATCGCGGCGATCGCACCAAAAACGGCTGCGTCGACAAACACGCGTGCTGTGCCGATGGCGAAGGCCGCAAACAAGATGATCACCAGCGGAGGATTTCCTGTCAGCGCCCAGATCGGGACGAGCAGTGCGGCAAACACCTGTAACGCGTGGGTGATCCACATGATCGTCCGGCGGGGATAACGATCGCCTACGACGCCCGCAAAGAGTCCGAAAAGCACATACGGCAGCATCGAGAACGCAAACACAAAACCCGCTTGGGTACTCGAACCACCACCATCCAAGACGAGCCACGGCAGAGCAATCATCGACACCCCAGCCGCCACCACATCGACAGCCTGGGCTCCTAAGAGGAGGCGGCCGTCGCGATTATTGAGGAGGGGATCGTCGCGCAGAGGGTCAGCTACCCGGCTGTGCGCCCATCACCCAGATGCCAATCACGATCAGGACGATCTCGGCACCACCCACGAGGGCGATCCGACGGGCATATGAGATCGCCTCGTCCGCATTCGAAGCCGCGCGCATCTTGCGGGCCGCCGGATGCATCAGTGCGCTGCCAACGACGGCCGCAACCAGCCAGGCCACAAAGCCGAGCGTCAACCAGAGGCCGCCCTCGGGAGCATTGCCCGTGCCAATCATCCAGATGCCAGTCAAAAGCAGCACCACTGCAGCCGGCAAGCCAACGCGGGTCGAGAATCGGACGATTGCAGTGGCGCCCGTGATCAGCCCAGCGGGCGTGCGGCGCGAAACGAGCGTCGTAAACACGAGAGTGCCAAACAGACTGCCAAGCCAGATGTATGCGGACAGCGAGTGCAGGGTAGTGAGTGTGTCGTAGCTCATGGCGTCAGTCGGCTCCGTCGGAGTGGAAAGTGAACGTCTTGAAGACATCAGCGTAGTCGCGACGCGGCGCGACGACCCAGAGATCCCAAGGGTGTGGCTCTCCGTTCGCCCGATCCTCCGCGCATCCTTCCCGCAGCAATACGGCGAGCGCATCGACGCGCGCAGTGAGGCGACGCCCCCAGGCCGGATCATCGGGCGCTGGCTCGGCCAACAGTTCGGCGATTGAGCCGGCCAGCCGGTTGGACTGGACCGCACTCTCGGGTGTCGGATCGAACAGGATGCGCCCCCACGCGCCCGACAGGTACTCGTCCCAGGCCTCGTCGAGTTCGTCCGGACCAGCCAGCGCACCCGTCTCGTCGGAGGCAATCGCAAAGCGCCCCTCAAAGTGAGCGCGCAAGTCGTCGACCCCACCAGCCTCGTCGAGCACAGCAAAGTAGGACGGCGGAAACCAGTCCTCCCCGTCAAGCTCATAGCTTGCCGCTGGTAGGCGACCCTGCTCGATCAACAACTGCCAGTCAGCCGCGTTTTCGTCGCGCTCGGCGGCCAGTTGCACGAGCGTTCGATAGCGCGAGCGAATCAGCGATGCATCGGCGTTCACGGGGGAATCGTACGATGCCTGCGTGGCTTCCATCCATCTTGCTGGGGTAACCAAGTCGTTTGGCGCACGCACAGTGCTCGGTGACGTGTCGCTACGCGTGGGCACCGGCGAGCGAATTTGCCTGATCGGACGCAACGGGGTTGGCAAGACAACGCTGCTGCGGATCATCGCCGGTGAGGTTAATGCCGACAGCGGTGAGGTCGGCATTCCGAAGGGTTGGCGCGTTGCGTTGCACGACCAACGCCCACCCCGCGCGGACGGTCGCACGCTTGGTACCTACGTCGCCGAGCTGCTCGGAGACGTCGAGGCTGTCGAGCGTTCGCTCGGCGAGCTCGAGGCCGCGATGGCCGGTGGCGACCATTCGGATGCCACCATGCACGCCTACTCGGATGCGCAACTCGCGCTCGACCAGGCTGGTGGCTACGGCTGGCGTGTGCACGTCGAATCGGTCTTGCGTGGCCTCGGTTTCGAAAACAGCGACATGGATCGAGAGTTGTCGACGTTCTCTGGCGGCGAGCTGACCCGCGCCGCGCTTGCGCGCACCCTGTCGGCCAAGCCGGACATCTTGCTGCTCGACGAGCCGACCAACCATCTCGACCTCAAGAGCCTCGATTGGCTCGAAGGCGAATTGGCCGATTTTCCTGGCGCGATCCTGCTCGTCTCGCATGACCGTTGGTTCCTCGAGGCGGTCTCGACCGGCGTTGTCGAACTCGGCCGTGGCCGCGCCAAGGTCTACAACATGAAGTATTCGGCGTACCGCAAGGAGCGCATCCTCGAAGAGACACAGGCCCTCGACGCGTTCGATAAGCAGCAAGAGGAGATCGAGCGCCTCGAGCGCTTTATCAGCCGCTTTAGTGCCGGCACGCGCGCCAAGCAGGCCAAGTCGCTCGGCAAGAAGCTGGCCAAGATCGAGCGCGTCGAGATGCCACGTCGTGACGTCGCGATGAAGTTCGGCTTTCCCAAGACGGCCAAGCCCAGCCGCGTCGTGATGGAGGTCGAAGACCTCAAGTCGACGGCCGGTGACCGCATCCTCTTTGAGCACGGTGGCTTCGTGCTAGAGCGTGGGCGCCGGATGGCGGTGATCGGACCGAACGGTGCGGGCAAGACCACGTTGATCGAAACGCTGATCGGCGATCGACAGTCTGCGGGTGGCGTGATCAAGCTCGGCCACAACGTCGAAGTCGCGTACTTCTCGCAGCACGCCGACGACCTTCCTGCGCACGCCACCGTGCTCGAGGCGATGAGCGCCGGCAACAAGCTTGGTACGACCGATTGCCGCACGCTGCTCGGCCGCTTCCTCTTTCCTGGCTCTGAGGTCGAGAAGAAGGTTGAAGTCCTCTCGGGTGGTGAGCGACGACGACTGCTGTTGGCGAGGATGGTCGCGACGGGCGCCAACTTCCTGGTGCTCGACGAGCCGACCAACCATCTCGACGTCGAGGCACGCGAGGCACTCGAGGAGGCACTCGACGCCTTCGAGGGCACGATCCTGCTGGTCTCGCATGACCGCGCCTTGATCGACGCCGTCGCCGACGAAACGCTGTCGGTCGAGCAGGGCACGCTGGTGCGCCGCGACGGCGACTACAACGATTTCATCGCCGCGACCGCGGGTGGCGTGCATACGAAGACGGTCAAGAAGGTTGCGACGGCAGCGACCGCTCCGAAGAAGCGAAATGCGCCCAAGACAACGCCCGAGCAGAAGCGCGTGCGCGAGATCGAGGCCGAGATCGCCGCCAAGGAACAGACGATTGCGGCGTTGGAAGCCGAGCTCGAAGACGCCAGCGTTCGCGCTGACCACCAACTCTTCATCCAGACCGCCAAGGCGCATAGCCAACGGCAAGAAGAGTTGAAGGCACTGATGAAGGACTGGGAAGCCGCCGAGATCGCTGCGAGCAGCCCGGTGAGCGGGTAGCATCCGACCTATGCGAGACATGATTGACCGACTGCAAGAGGGCGCCTTCAAGGTGTCGGAACAGGCCCAGCGCCTCGTCCGTGCCGAGTTAGCGCTCGCCCAGGCCGAGATCAAGGACAAAGCTCAGCAGGCTGCGCCCGGCATTGGCCTGATCGCCTTCGCGGGTGCACTCGCCTTTTTGGCGCTGTTCGCGATCATGATTTCGATCATCTGGGCGATCGCCAACCTCGTGCCGCTGTGGGCTGCCGCGTTGATTACCGCTGTTGGCTTTCTCGTCCTCGCCGCACTCTGCGGCCTCGCTGGCAAGGCGATCTTGAAGAAGGTCGGCCCGCCCACGCCCGACACGGCGAT
>CAMAWJ010000010.1 GCA_945861955.1 Bifidobacterium breve | reverse complement strand
GCTGTGGTTGTTCGCGTCGCCCTCTCTTCCTAGAGCGCGTCGCTTCCAGGTGCAACGCGTGAAAGACTGTGCGCGTGGACGGCTCCCGGCTCCCCGCATCCTTGGTTCGGCAAATTCCCAATGTACTGACGACGGTACGGCTCGCAGCGGTCCCATTGTTTGCCGCGTTATTGCTGTCCGCGGATGGCGCTCCAGCGCCGCTGGCGGCAGCCGTTTTTGCCTTTGCGGCACTGACTGACTTTCTCGATGGGGAGCTCTCGCGAAGGCTGCATGCTCAGAGTCGCTATGGACGCGTACTGGATCCGATCGCGGACCGCCTACTGATCGACGTTGCGGCGATTCTGCTTTGGCACGAGGGTAGAGTGCCCCTCGCGCTGGTAGTGATTGTTGTGGTTCGCGATGTGCTGCTGCTCGGCTCCCTCGTGGTCGGTCCTGGACGTGGCTACAGAGTGCGCGTCAACGTGCTCGGGAAGGCGGGCACGCTGGTGATGATGATCGGTCTGCTGTTGGCGATTGTGACGCCTCCCGGCTCCCTGACAGCCGGCCTCGTGCTGTGGACGGGTGTGTCGCTATTGCTGATCGCTGGAGCGGTGTATGCGCGCGGTGTAATCCGCCAGCCCGGGAAGCAGCGGAGCGTGAAACATGCGGCAAATACGGCTTCGAAGTAACCCTCAACTAACGCTGTACCCTTCGAGCGTTTTCGGTGTATGCTCCCCGAACATGTTTTGTCAGGAATGCGGATATCGGAATGCAGCGACTGCGCACTACTGCGCGAAGTGCGGCACCCTGCTCGATCCCGATGCGCCGGATGACACGGCCACCTATACGGGCGATACCGACACGCAGGAGGTTCCGGCGACACCGGGTCATCAACTTCCCGCCGTCGTGATCCGCACGGGCGGTCGGGCCGGTGAGCACATCCCATTGCTCCAGCCACGCGAGACGATCGGCCGCGCTGGCGAGGCGTCGATTCTGCTCGACGACGTCACAGTCTCCCGCCGTCATGCTGCGATTGAGGCAGAGGCTGACGGGCACTACTTGGTCGATCTCGCCAGCCTTAATGGAACCTACGTCAACCATCGCCGCATCGAGCGTGCACGCCTCCGTGACGGCGACGAGGTTCAGATCGGCAAATTCAAACTGACGTACCTCGAGTAGACGACAGTGGCCACACGTAGCGAAGAAAAGCCGTTGACGATTGGCGCGGTCTGCAAGGAACTCAAGTCTGAATTTAACGACGTCTCGATTTCAAAGATTCGGTATCTCGAGGAGCAGAAATTGCTCAACCCGCTGCGAACGCAGGGTGGCTACCGTCTCTATCGTCGCGAAGACATTGAGCGCCTCCGGACGATTCTTCAACTTCAGCGCGACGAGTTTCTTCCACTCAAGGTGATTCGCCAAGAGATTGAAGGCAGCGGCACGGTCGCGCGAAGCCGAGAGCGCAAAGCGCGTCGTTCGATGCGCTCCGAGGTCGCAGTCGATGCTCGTCGCGTCGACCGCTCGGAACTGCTGCGCGAGACCGGTCTCGACGATGTCGCCTTTGCAGAGCTGCAGTCCTACGGCATCGTCACGTCGGATGAGGATGGGCTCTACGGAGAGAGCGAAGTCGAAATCGTCAAGATCTGCTTGCGGATGGCGGAGTTCGGCCTTGGGCCGCGCCACGTGCGTCAGCTCTATACGGGCGTCCAGCGTGTTGCCGGGTTGCTTGACCAGGTGCTTGCGCCCGCGCTCCGGTCACGCAATGCCGAGCGTCGTGAGCAGGGGCTAGACGAGTTGGCGCAGCTCGCGGGACTGAGTGCCGAGTTGACCGAGCGTCTGCTCGTTCGTGACGTCAAGACTTGATTTCAAGACCTGATCCGCTGCTCGGCGATGATCGCTACGGTGGTGCTGTGATTGATCTCCAGAAGCGCATCGACGAGATCCCCGACTTCCCCCGCCCAGGGATCCTCTTCCGCGACCTGCTGCCATTGCTGGCGGATGCGGCGGTTGTTGCCGAGATCATTGAGCGGTTCGTTGCCTTTGCAACTCCCTTGCAGCCCGACGTGGTCATTGGCGCAGAAGCGCGAGGCTTCCTCTTCGGTCCGACGCTGGCACACGCCTTGGGCTGTAGCTTCGCGCCGGCCCGTAAACCCGGCAAACTCCCTGGTAAGGCTTGGACCGAGTCCTACGCACTCGAGTACGGTCAGAACTCGCTCGAACTCGCTCATTCAGCAATCGAGCCTGGGATGCGTGTTTTGATCCACGACGATCTTTTGGCAACCGGTGGCACAGCGGCAGCCAGTATTGCGTTGGCGCTGCAAGCCTCGGCTGTTCCCGTTGGCGCCTGCTTCGTCGCAGAGCTTTGTGGCCTAGCCGGCCGCGAGCGGCTCGGCGCGTTGCCTGTGCATTCTTTGGTGGAGTACGCAGGCGCGTGATTCGACCCGCGGCAGGAGCTGATCTTGCCACGCTAGGACAGCTCTGGGAGCGCTATCGAGTTGAAGCGGATGACACACGCTTCGTCGATCGGGCCGGCTGGGCTCCGGTTTGCTGGCGCGGGCAATTGATGCGGTGCGCCAACGCGAGTGTCGGGCAGTGATTCTCGTGAGTAACAGCTCGGATCCAGGCGTACTGGCGTGGGTCGAGCCGTTCGGGTTCGTGCTCCACGAGGACGCGCTGCACCTTGCACTCCAGCGCGAGTGACGGTTAGGTCGGGGGCGGCACCGGGACGGGCAGGATCGTCGTCCACGTGTCCCACGCCGGATCCGTGCCGGTCAGCGGCGCAACAAACGGATCGACTGTTGGCGCGAGCAGAATGCCCCCGTAGGGTGCTGCCGCGGTGTTGGCGAGACTATTCCAAACTGCGACTCCAACGCGTGGGTTGGCAGCGGCGGATAGAAAACTGCTGATGCCCACGTTTTGGGTCGCGCTGCTGAGGCCATTCGCTGCCGGGCCGGAGGGCACGCCGTAGCCTGTCAACCAGACGCTCTTTTGCGCACCCGGCCAGTACGTGTCGATGGCCGCGACGATGCCAGCCGAGTCGGTGATCGAGAGGTTCGTCGGATCGCTCGTCCCTTCACTACCGGTTGGCGGCACCAGTCGCATGCCAACTACATCGAATAGCGTCCGGGTACGGGACATCAAACGGAGAAATGTGACCGGGGGCGTGTCGGTCGCGCTGGCAGGATCAGTCCGCGCCAATCCTCCAGAGACGATCGGAATCGTTGCCGAGACCTTGCGAATCTCGAGAGTCGCCAGCTTCGTCAGTACCTTGAACAGGCCCGCGCCAACAAAGCGACCGGCGAGGCGCTGCGGTCGTAGCGAGCTCTGGAGGTTTGGCTGCGGCCAGATCTCGATCGCCGCGAACGTTCCGTTGTAGCGGGTGACGAGCGCGGCAACAAAGTTCTGCCACGAGGCGCGTCTTGGCATCCAGGCCGGGTCTCCGACCGAGCCGCCAGCACCGCGGTCGGCCCGAGCCCAGTCGGGAGTGCCACTGACGGAGAGGAGGACCTGCGTGCCAGCGCCAAGCGACGCGGCAGCAGCCAACTGAGTGTCGACGCTTGTCCAAACGTAGCCGCTGCTCGTCGGGACTCGTGCGCCCTTGGGCTGCGTTGGAGCAACTGAGGCCCACGAGACATCGACGCGCACCCACGTGAGGTGGAGCGCTGTTGCAGCAGAGGCGTTGCCAACCGTGGAGCCGCCCGTCAGGCTCGCATCCGCCGCGACGCCGAGAGTGGCACCGCTCGCGCTAAGCGGCGTCATCAGACCGACTGCGGCGAGCGCAGTGAGAACAAGGATCAGGCGGAACACCGACACAGAATACCTTTGGGGAGGAGACGGCATCCACGAAACGAACATTTCTCGTGTGCTGGCCTTCGTTGTTCTACGAAAGATGACCTCTGCCATTGTGCTCGCGCTCGTCGCGACGATGGCTGCCGTCGCTGTGGCTGACGCACGGCCCGCGCGTGTCTCCGGCAACCGGATTATGGACGCGAGCAAGCACGAGCTGAAGGTCCGGGGCGTGACGTGGGGCGGAACACGATTCGTGCCGAGCGAGCCGGGAGTGGAACTCCGCGCCCCCGACATCAGCTCTGCTCCCAACGCGTTTAAACAGATTGCGAAGCTCGGCGCCAACGTTGTCCGTGTCGATGTGTCGAGTGCAGCGAATGACGATGCCCACCGTGTTGCGCTGCAGAAGTTGCAGCGCTACGCGCACGCGAGGGGCCTGATTCTGCTGCTCGCCAATGTTCCGCTGACCACGCAAGATCAGTCGCCGTGGCTGTCGACGCTTGCGGGCTGGTTTCCCCGCAAGGACAACGTCTGGTATCTGCCCGCCGTTGATCCGAATTGCGGCATGTTCTCAGCAACGACAGTCTGCGGCGACACGGAGGCTTGGATTTGGACGCAGACCCTCAGCATCAAGGCCTTGCGTCGTGCCGGTGTGAGGACGCCGATCGTGGTTAATATGCCGGACAGTTCGCGCTCGGTTGCGCTCAACTGGACCACGGTCCTCGGCGACACAAATCTCGTCTACGGCGTCCATCCGCCGAGCGACGGGCAGTTCAAGTTCAAGCAGTCAGACGCAAACGCGCTGATGACCTCGCTCGAAGCAGCGACGAAGGTGGTGCCGGTGCTCTTTGACGATGTCGCACGCGTGCAGACCACAACCACCGTGGACACGATGGTTGCAGCGACGACCGCGCGGCTCAAGCGCACGTCGCGCACGACGACGGATTCGCTGCGCTGGTCGAAGGGGTTGCTCGATTGGGTGACGGGTTGGACCGTGATCGATGGAGGAGATGGTGCGATCGTCTCTGGGTGGGACACTCCAACCCGCGACTCGATGGCGAAGGGACGCAAGAAGTTGACGACCTGGGGTCGTGCGGCGGCTTCCGGCTACTTTGCGATTGGGTTTCGCGCCCAAGCGGGACGCAATCCAGGCTCCGACTTCCCCGGTGGCTTTACGGTCGGTGACAGTGGTCCGGGCGTGCGTGCGATGCAGGAAGATCTCGCGCGGCTGACCTACCTCGCGCCGCGCTTCGTCACTGGGTCCTTCGACGCTGCGACGTGGCAGGCCGTAGTCGGGTTCCAAGGGTATTCGCGGCTCGAGCGAACTGGCGTGGCTACGGCGTTGACCGTTGCATCCCTAATGCGGGCGAAGCGTCCACAGGCTCGTCACGTTGACGGTGGTGCACACGTAGAGGTCGACCTCGATCGGCAGGTAATGATGCTCGTGCATGGCAGCGGTGTCGTCACGCGTCTGATCCACATCTCCAGCGGGATCACGGGGAACACACCGGCCGGTTCGTTTAGCGTGCTGCGGAAGGAGCGCATGAGCTGGTCGAAGCCGTTTAAGGCCTGGCTGCCCTATGCCTCCTACTTCTTCGAAGGGTACGCCATGCACGAGTTTCCCGACGTTCCTGAGTACGCGGCCTCCCATGGCTGCGTGAGAATTCCGGCTGGTGATGCTGTCGCGGTCTACGCATTCACGGAAATGGGCATGCCCGTGATTCTTTACCACTCGTCCTAGGCCTACGCGCGCCGCCGTCCCTGAGCAAAGTGCTGGGGTGCTGGCGCAACGGCCCGCAGCGTGGCGGCGGCTGGAGACTGCCGAGGGAGTGCACTTCGGTCAGGCGTAGGGAGTGGGCTCAGGTGGGTTGCGCGAATGTTGAGTTGCCGGTCCCGATGCTCGAGTGTGCCCTCCACCAGCAGTAATGGCTCGCTGCGCACGAGCAGGCGATGCTGCTCGTAGAGGTCGGGCATGATCACCAGGTTAAAGAGCCCATACTCGTCTTCGAGCAGGAGAAAGACGATGCCCTTGGCGCTGCCCGGGCGCTGTCGAGCGACGGCGAGTCCCGGGATTGTGATGGGTGTCCCATGCGGAAACTCGGAAAGCTGTCGACTGCTAACGACGTCACGGAGGGCTGGTCGAAGTTGGGCAATCGGGTGTTCGCGGACGGAGACACCGGTCGTGGCATAGTCGGTAACTAAGAGTTCCCACGCACTTGGCATGGGTAGCGTCTCTGGAACCTCGCCGAGTTGCAAGTCGAAGGCCAACTGCCGCCCAGCAGCGCTGGCCTGCGGTCGTGTTGCAAGACCAAGCTCCCAGAGCAATTGCCGGCGAGGACCGAGTCGATCACAGGCTCCTGCTGCAATCAGTCGCTGCAGCTGTGCAGTCGGTAGGTCGAGGCGGTTGGCGAGTTCCCTCACCGAGCGAAAGGGGCCGCGAGCATGACGCTCTGCCACGACCTGCTCGGCATCGTTGACACCAAAGCCAATCACCTGTCGAAAGCCCAAGCGAACCGCAGACGGACTCTCGCAGCTGGCCTCGACCATCGAGTGCTCACTATCGACGGGCAGCACCGCCACGGCACGGTGTTCGGCATCGCGAATTAGCGTGGCGGGTGGGTAGAACCCCATTGGCTGTTCCATCAGGAGCGCACAGAGAAAAGCGGCGGGATGGTGTCGTCTCAACCAGGCGCTCTGGTAGGCCAGCAGGGCAAAAGCGGCAGCATGCGATTTGGGAAAGCCAAAGGCCGAGAAGGCGATGATCTGCTGAAAGACGCGCTGGGCGACATGCTCGGGCACGTTGCGCTCGGCTGCACCCTCGGCGAAGGCCAACCATTGCGCTTCGATTGCGGCACGGCTGCGGCGCCGACTCATTGCGCGTCGTAAGGCCTCGGCCTGGCCTGGCGTAAAGCCCGCGAGCGCTTGTGCGACGGTTAGTACCTGGTCTTGGAAGATGATCACGCCAAGCGTCTCGCGTAGCGCCTCCTCAAGCAGTGGGTGCTCGTAGGGGATCGGCACAGTGGGATCGGCCCGACGTGCCAACCGTCGCTGAATATAGGGGTTGACTGCGCCACCTTGGATCGGTCCTGGGCGTACCAGTGCGACCTCGACGACCAGGTCGTCAAGGCAGGTTGGCTGCACGCGCAAGAGCGTCTGCATCTGAGCACGCGATTCGATTTGAAAGACACCGACCGTGTCTGCGGCCTGGATCTCGGCGTAGACCTCGGGATCGTCGAGAGGCACACGTGAGAGATCAACTGTCTCGCCTGTGCTGCGGTGGATCTCGCTGACACAGCGTTCGACCGCGCTGAGCATGCCGAGCCCAAGCAGGTCGATCTTGAGAAAGCCAGCGTCGGCACAGGCATCCTTGTCCCACTGGCAGATCGTGCGTCCTGCCATTGCCGCCGGCTGCAGTGGCACAAGTTCGCTGAGTGGTCGGTCCGAGACAATCATGCCGCCTGGGTGCTGCGAGAGATGGCGCGGCAGTCCACTGATCTGACGACAGAGCGTGACAAGCAGTCGTAGGCGCGGGTCGTCGGCGCGTTCGCGTAATCCCGGCACGCGGCGTAGCTCTTCGCCAATGGACTCTGCACGCCAGCCGTCTGAGGCCGCAGCAAGTCGAGCAATGTCGCCTGTCGGCAATGCCAGCGCCTTGCCAACTTCGCGGATCGCACCGCGCGCCCGATAGGTCGAGAAGGCACCCACTAAAGCCGCCTGCTGTGGGCCAAAGCGCAGATGAATCCGGCGAATCAGTTCGGCACGGATATCGCGCGGAAAATCCAGATCAATGTCGGGTGTCGAGGCGAGCTCCTCATTGAGAAAACGGCCAAGTGAGAGCCGGCCGGCAACGGGATCAATATGCGAAAGGCCCGTCAGGTAGCAGACGATTGAGCCAACGCTCGACCCGCGCCCACGACCAGGTGGCAAGACGTTGCGCGCGGCATCGTTTCCACGCAGTTCCAGGGCTACGTCTCGTGCCAGTTCCAGAATCTCGTGGTGCAGCAGAAAGAAACCGGCTAGCTGGTGGCGTTGAATCAGGGCAAGCTCGGTCTCGAGCCGCTCTTCTGCCCGCTGGCGCCAGGGCGATGAGCGGGAGTAGCGACTATCGAGCTGTGTTCTGCAGAAGCCTGCCAGCTCGTGATCGGCGTTACCGGGTCGCGCTGGTGGTTGATAGCCAAGGCTTTCCGTCAGATTAAAACGACAGCGCTCGGCAATTCGGCTCGTTTCGACAATTGCCTCGGGCAGCTCGTCAAAGAGCCGTGCCATCTCGGCTGGCGACTTGAGGACGTGCTCGCGATTGCCGCGCAGCGCGCTGGTGCAGGCATCGAGTGCGAGGTGATGGCGAATTGCCACCAGTACGTCTTGGAGTGGACCGCGTCGACGGAGATGCAGGTGCACGTTGTTCGTCGCAACAACAGGTATCTGACGCTCGCGGGCAAGTCGAGTAAGGCGGCGTAACTCGGGTTCTGCACCTTGCTGAAACGGGCGCTGCAGCTCGATCGCAAGCCGTACGGAGAAGGCCTCGAGCAGCATGTCGCGGCGGCGTCGTGCAGTCGGGTCGTCAATGCCGACGAGGGCTCCCTGGCGGGGGCAGCCGGTCAGACAGGTGAGACCCTCGGCATGCTCCAGCACACGCTGGAGTTGAACGCTCGGAGTGTGCTCAACGGTGCCATCCTCCCGGCGGGTACCTGTGTGAGCAGCGGTAATCAGCCGGCAGAGGTTCGTGTAACCGACCCTGCTCTCGGCAAGCAGTACGAGATGAAAGGCCTGGCCGGTGTCCTCAACGGTCAGTTCGCAACCGGTGATTGCCTGCAGCCCTGCGGCCTGTGCCGCATGGGCGAACGGCAGCGCCGCACAGAGGTTGTCGTGGTCCGTCAAGGCGAGTGCGGAGTAGCCAAGTGCCGAGGCGCGATCGACCAGCTCGTCGGGCTGAGCGACCCCGTCGAGAAAGGAGTACGCCGAATGACAGTGCAGCTCTACGTACGACGTACTAGCGCCCATGTCGCCACCATTGGCCCGGGTTGCGTCGATCCTCAAAGATTGTCTGCAGCTGCCCATCGGCGAGTGCCACGGAGAGGTAGCGTCGTCGATAGGGCGTGCTCCACCAGCCCTCTTCCACGCGCCATTCCTCGCGCAGCGAAATCACCGCGCGCCCGTCAACGCTGCTCGGATACTGGTGCTCGTCGAGTGTCACGCGGCAGCGTTGTGGTGCCTGCGAGGCGAGTCCTCGGAGCAGGCCACTCATCGAGCAGCCAGCCCGTAGCGCCGTTCGGGTAGACGGCTGGTTGGATCGAGCGTGACGACGCGCAGCAGAGCGGCAGCGCCAAGGGCCGAGCGAACCTGTGCGGTCGCACCGGCCAGGCGTTGCTCGCGTTCCCTGCCGGCTGGGTCCAGCAGCGCCAGCTGTTGTGCACCAGGGGCGAGTTCGGCAAAGCTGATTGCAATCCGCTCGGCGGGGGTTGGCAATCGCCGAGCCTTGGGCAGGAGCGCCAACAACAGCCGTTGGTGATCACCACACGGCTCGCGCAATCGTGCTTCGCAGAGCCACGACTCGCCGGTGATCAGGCGTGCCTGGAGTCGCAGCAGGCGCGGTTCTGCCGCACCCCGCGCAGGATCATTAAGCAGGCGCTTGAGTAACAGTTCGACTGCCTGTTCCAGCGCATGGTCAGTTGCAATTGGCTCGCCCGGTACGAGTTCGGCGCGGAGGAGTGGTGGGGGCTCACGTGGAGTGATGACGCCACCGTCCTCACCGCGAGCCATCTGCCAGGCACGAACGCCATCTGGGCCAAAGCGATCGCGGACCGCTAGACGTTTGAGCGACGCCAGCCCGCCAAGTCGGTCGATGCCAACAAGGTTCAGCGCTTCACAGATCTCTGCTGGTGTACCGCCATCCTCGTGCAGTAGCGCGACGGGTAGCGGTGCGATTGTCTCCTGCACGTCGTCACGCCCAAGTATCCGTGGCCGCCGACGGGCAAGCCGTGCTGCCATCAAGGCGGCAAAACGCGAAGGTGCTGCACCAATTTGCAGTGCCTCGTCAGGAGCCACTTCGTGCAGGCGTTGGAGGAGTCGTTGGGGACCGTCATAGAGACGCAGGCCGGGATCGGCATCAACCAGAGCGCGGCCACTGCCAATCTCCTCAACTGGCAGACCTAAGGCCGCGATGTCGCGGATGAGTCGCGCGGCTCGCAGCTGCACTCCGACCGGGTCGGGTGGCACGAGTACGAGCCCTGGGCAGAGTGTCAAGGCTGCGGATAAGTGCATACCACTGCGGACGCCACTGGCCTCGGCGATCGCTGATGGCAGGCCAATACGTGGCTCACCAAAGGGTGGGGGTCCAACTGCCACGGGCACGCCTTGCGGCTGTGGTTGTGCGGCGAGTGCAACGTTGAGCGAGAGACGGGGCAGGAGCAGAGCGAGCAGCATCCCCCTAGTCTAATCGAACATATGTTCGATTCCTAGCCGGTAGCGGCAGCCTCTGCTTCGTCCGTCCGCACCTGGGCGATCACCTTCTCGAAAGCGACATGCGGCTGTGCACCCATCAACAAATAGCGCTCCTCAAAGATGAAGGCCGGGACCCCAGTAATACCCGCGACGTGAGCCTCTTCAGTGCACTGGATGACATGTGCGCGAAAGCTCCTCGACTCGATCGCCTCCGCAACGGCTTCGGGATCAAGACCGACACCAACGGCAATGGCACTGATCACGGCTGGATCAGCCACGTCAAGCTCTTGCTCCCACATGCCGACCATGACAGCGTTGTGGTACTCCGAATGAAGACCAGCAGCGCGAGCAAGCTCGCCGAGCTCCAAGGCTAGGTGCGTATTCGGTACCCGCTCGGGATGCGGTGCATAGGCGAATCCGCAGTCTTCAAACATCTGTGTGACATTCTCAAAATGCTCTCCACCGTATTTGGCCACTAGCTCGGAGCGGGGAATGCCCTCGGCGGGATACTCGGGGTGAAGATCCCATGGAAGCCACTCGATCTCGGCGTCGTACTCGCGTTCCAACCAGCTTGCTCGCTCACAGGCCACTCGACAAAACGGGCAGAGAAAGTCCGAGACGATCTGCACCTGAAGTCGCGTACTCACGTCATAGCACCGGTCGAATCATCCTGACCGTCGTCAAGATCCAAGATCAGCTGTCGCTCAGCGGCTATTCGCTGGCGGCGCACATCGAGCACGCGCCGCAGCACGACCTGCACGGAACCGGCGACGGGAATTGCCAACAGCGCGCCAATCACACCGAGTAACGATGCGCCGACAAGTACGCTGACGACGACGATGAAGGGCGAGACGTCGATGCTCTTGCGCATCACGATGGGCTGGATGATGTGGTTCTCGACGAACTGGTAGACCACCGCCACCACCAGCATGATGATGCCGGCTGTCAGCGACGTTGTCAGCGCAACTAGCACGGCCACGATCGAGCCAATCGTGGCACCAACCAACGGAATGATGTCGAGCAACCCAACGAGCAGTCCGAGTGCTAACGCAAAGGGAACGCCCAAGACCCACGCAGTGACACCCGTCAGAGTGCCGGCGATCGTGGCGATTAAGAGCACTCCGGCCGTCCACCGCGCGATCGTCCCGTTGACCTGCTCAAACACTTCCAGCGAACGCTCGGCATGGCCCGGTCGCAGCAGCTCGGTGATTGTGCGCAGAAAACGCGGAATCTCGAGCAGGAGAAACAGCGTCATAAACAGTACCGTGAGGCTCTTGCCAAACCCGGTCACGACGGCTGTCGCGACCCCCAGTAAACTGCCGGCCTGTTCGGGCAACTTGCTCGAGTACTCCGAGGCTCCGTCGCTGAGTCGATCAATTACGTCGTAGCGTGCGTCGAGCTCGCGAAACGGACCCCAGCGGCGCAGCTCATCAAGCAGTCCAGGCGCGCGCGTGGCAAACGATCGCGTCTCCTCGTAGAGTGGCGTTAGGAGCGCACTGAGGAACGCCAGCAGAACGATGATCAGGCCGAGGACGACGATCACCGAGGCTACGCCGCGGCGATTGCCAATCTTGCGCTCCAGCAGCGTTACCAGCGGATTCAGTGCCAGTGCCAAGAAGGCAGCAATCAGCACCAATTCGCCAATCGCACGCACCTGCCAGAAGACGTAGATCAGCAGCAGAAAAGCCGAAGCCGTCAGCATCACTCGGACGAGCGTGCGGGTCGTGATCGTCATTTCGACGCGACGAGGAGGTTTGGGAACGTGATGCACGACCCGAGTGTACCGTGCGGAGGGGTACGCTCCAACAGCAATGAGCGAATGCGACCTGACAGTAGTGACGGGCGGCTCGTCCGGAATTGGCTTGTCACTGGCGCGTCGCCTTGGACGTCCCGACGGTCAACTGCTGCTGGTTGCTCGGGGCGCAGAGCGACTGGCCGCGGCGGGCCATGAGCTTCAATGCGAGACGTTGGTCGCTGATCTCGCCACGCAGGAGGGCCTGACCGTGCTGGCAGCTCGACTGTCCGAGTCACCTCGGATCCGACTATTGATCAACAACGCAGGCGGACCGTTTCGCACGCCGCTGCTCGAGCACCACCCCGACGAGGCGACGCGTGCGATCGATCTGCTTTATCTCGCCATGGTGCGTGTCACGGCAGCCGCCTGGCCTGGTCTCGTCGCGGCGCACGGGTCAATCGTCAACGTCGTTAGCGTGGCGGGTACCGTGGCGACCGGTTCGGCGCCCCATTATGCAGCAGCCAAGCATGCAGCGATTGCGTGGTCGCGCGGTCTCCATGTGGAGGCGGCCGCGGTCGGGGTGCACGTCTTGACGGCAAACCCTGGGCCAGTGGCCACCGCGGCATTTCCGCACGATCGGCTGCGGGACCATCGCTGGTTGCGGCATGCAGTGATTACGGATGACCGCTGCGCCGAGACGATCGTGCGGGCGCTTGGCCGACGGCGTGCCGAATCGTTTCATCCGGAGTGGTGGCGCGTTGCCGGAGTGGCACAGGCGGTTGCGCCCGGCACGATGGCGCGCTTGGCGCGGCGCTCGCGCGAACGCTTCGGCTAGCCGCGGGGCGCGAAGCCAATGCGTTCGCGCACCAGTTCGACCGTTGGCACGGCCAGCGAGCGTGCGTGGTCCGCACCGATCTTCAGCAGACGAACAACTTCACCCGGGTCCGAGGACAGTTCGGCGTGGCGCGCCTGCAGCGGCTCGACAAGCGCCACAACGGCCTCAGCGACATCCTTCTTAAAATCGCCGTAGCCCTTACCGTCATAGCGCTCCTCGAGGCTCGCAATTGGCACGTCCTCGATCGCGGACAGCAGGGACAGGAGACCCGTGATGCCAGGCTTATTTTCGAGATCGGCGCGCACCACACCGTCCGAGTCGGTGACTGCCGACATCACCTTCTTGCGTAGCCGAGCGGGGGAGTCGAGCAAGAGCAACGTGCCCTGCTCTGTGCCACCGGTCGTCGACATCTTCTTGGTGGGCTCTTGCAGGTCGACGATCCGTGCACCCGTTGGTGGTATCTGAGCCTGCGGGACGACGAACGTATCGCCGTAGCGTCCGTTGAACCGAATCGCGATGTCGCGCATCAGCTCGAGGTGCTGGCGTTGATCTTCACCCACTGGTACCAGGCCGGCTTGGTACAGCAGGACGTCAGCCGCCTGCAACACGGGATAATCGAAGAGACCAACGGAGACCGACTCCTGGCCACCCGACTTGTCTTTGAATTGCGTCATCCGACGCAGCTCGCCCATCGTGGCAGTGCAGTTCAAATACCACGCCAGCTCCATGTGCTCAGAGACGTGGCTCTGGGCAAACAGCGTCGACTTCGCAGGGTCGAGACCCGCGGCAAACAGCAGGGTCGCCAACGAGAGCGTGGCTTCGCGCAGCGCTGCCGGTTCCACGGGAACGGTGATCGAATGCAGGTCAACGATGCTGTAGAGACAGTCGTGTTCGGTCTGCCCAGCGACCCAGTTCCGGATCGCGCCGAGGTAGTTGCCGATGTGCTTATCGCCCGTAGGTTGGATGCCCGAGAAAATGCGTGCCATGGCTGAACCGTACCGACCGGCCTGCGGGGACGCGACGACGTCTGGTACGGTCGCGGCGTGACCGAGCAAGGCAACGATCCACTGGATCGCATTCGCGATCGTCTCGAGGAGCTCTCGCCAAACGACCAACGAGTCGCCGAGGCTGTCTTGCGTGACGCCACAGGCGTGGCCTTTGGCTCTGCCGACGCGCTGGCCATCGCGGCCGGGGTTTCGAAGGCCGCGGTCGTCCGCTTTGGTGCTCGTCTAGGGTATGGCGGTTTTAGTGGACTGCAGGAGGCGCTGCAGACCGGTATCCGCGATCGTCTTGGCAGCGACCACGAACCAGAGGTGGTTGGCTCTGAGACGCTCGTGGACCGCTGGTTGGAGGCTGTCGAACGCGACTTGCGCATGGTTTCCGAGAACACGCCACCGGTTAGCCTGGATCGAGCGGCGGCCCTGCTCGAATCGGGCGAGGGCTGGATCCACGTGTTCGGTCAGCGAGCCAGTGCTGCGGTTGCGGAGTACGCCTATTTTCTCTTGAATCCGATGCTGCCAAATGTGGTGCGCGTCGAGGCGGGCGAATCAGCCTTGGCCGACCGGCTGATCGGTGTCGGGCCCGAGGATCGGCTGTTGGCTTTCACATTCCGTCGTTATGCCAAAGTGACAACAGAGGTGGCATCGTTCTTCCATGAAGCCGGAGCCCCCGTCGTCCTCGTGACCGACTCGCCAACCGCGCCTGCCGCAAAGTACGCAACCGAGACCTTGATCTGTGCCGACGACTCGCCGGCACCATTCCCGACGGCCGTGACAGGCATCTTCCTTGTCGAGTTGTTGGCGGCAACGTTGCTCGAACGAAATCCAGCCAGCATCGGTCGCCGACTCGACGATGCAGAGCGCATCTGGGGTCGTTTTGGTACCTACGGTGGCGAGGTCGTGCCCGACGCCGAGTAGTGGGGGACGTGGGTTGCGCCCCGCGGCAGCGTCCCGTCCGGTACGGTTGCCCGGACGCGGGCGTGGCGAAATGGCAGACGCGCCAGGTTTAGGTCCTGGTGGGGGAAACCCCGTGGAGGTTCAAGTCCTCTCGCCCGCATGTCGTTCGGTTAAATCGGTCGATCGGGTCGAACGTTCGCGCTGATCCTTTAGGATGCCCGTCCCCGCACAGGGTTGATTCGTCGGAGAAAAACACGCATGGAAACTGCCGTAGAGAACCTCGAAGACAACAAGGTCAAAGTCAGCGTAGAGATCGACGCTCATGACGTCGATCACGCGTTCGAACATGCCCTTGCCGATATGGCCAAGGATGTTCGCGTCCCAGGCTTCCGGCCGGGCAAGACCCCCGTCGCAGTCGTGCGTCAGCGCGTCGGTGAAGAAGCGCTCGCAGAGGAGGCCCTGCGCTCGCACATCAACGGTTGGTGGACGCGTGCCTGTAGCGCCGCAGCCATCGATGGGATCGATCAGCCCGAGATCAATTGGCCGAAGATGCCGGTACCTGGTGAGACCTTCAGTTTCACCGGGATCGTTTCGGTGCCACCGAAGGCCGAGCTCCCAGCTAAGCTCAAGCTGCAGGCTGTTCGCCCGACAGTCGAGGCGACCGACGAAGTGATCGACGGCGAGATTGACCGCATTCGCACGGCTGGAGCAACATTCCAGCCAATCGACGCTGCCGTTGAGGCAGGACACCAGGTGCTGGTCGACATGAGCGGCGCAGTCGATGGCAACCTGATCAAGGACGCCCAGGCAACGGATCTGTTGGTGGAGGCCGGAGCGGGTCGCCTGCTCGACCAGTTGGACGACGCCATCATCGGGATGCGCACGGGTGAGTCGCGCGAGGTCACGATGACGCTTCCCGCCGAGCAGAAGCCGAAGAAGCTCGCTGGCCGCGAGGCAGTCTTTACGATCACCGCCAAGGAAGTCCGCGCTCGCGTGCTGCCCGATCTCGATGACACGTTCGCGAAGGAGATGGCCGGCTTCGACACGCTGGCCGAGTTGCGTGACGACATCAAGACGGCGCGTGAGGAGACGGCGCTGCGCGAGGCCGACGGTCAGTTCCGCCGCAACGTGCTACAGGATCTGGGTGCCCAGGCAATTGTTGAGATCCCGCCCCCGATGGTCGGTCGGCGCATCGACGACCGCCTGCAGACGATGGCGCGCTCGCTTGGTCAGCAGGGGATTCAACTCGAGCAGTACATGCAGATGATGGGTCGCGACCTCAACAGCCTCGCAATGGAATTGATGCCGGAGGCCGAGCGCGAGGTGCGCGAAGAGTTGGCTCTCGATGCCTACGCAGACCAGCAGAAAATCGTCATTGATGACGACAAGCTGCGTGCGTTCATCACCGAGCAGGCGAACGAAGAGAACGAGGCCGAGGAAGTGGTCGACCGAATCATGAACGACGCAGCGATGCGGGAGGACGTCCGCAGGGACCTCCAACTGCGGGACGCGTTGGATCATGCGGTGGCTGCCGCCAAGGAGATTACGCCGGAGCAGGCAGAGGCGCGAGCCAATGCCCGTGAGCCGCAGGTAGAGGAGCCGGCGAAAGCGGAGAAGGGGATGTCGGGTGACGAATCCACATCCTCCGAGCAGGAAAACTAGACACCCGTACCGAAAGGTCACATCGTGAGCCCACTGGTCCCCATGGTCGTTGAGCAGACGTCGCGCGGCGAACGCGCCTTCGACATCTACTCGCGCCTCCTCAGCGAGCGCATCATCTTCCTCGGTACGCCGGTCGATGATCAGATCGCCAACTTGATCGTTGCGCAGTTGATCCATCTCGAGTCCGAAGATCCGGACAAGGACATCTCGCTCTACATCAACTCCCCAGGCGGTTCCGTTTACGCCGGCATGGCTATCTACGACACCATGCAATTCATCAAGCCCGACGTGCAGACCATTTGCGTTGGTATTGCGATGTCGATGGGCGCCTTTATCTTGGCAGGCGGAGCAAAGGGCAAGCGCATGTCGCTGCCGAACAGCAAGATCCTGATCCATCAGGTTTCTGCTGGCTTCCAGGGCCAGGCGACGGATATCGAGATCCACGCACGCGAGATCATCGACATGCGCCAGAACCTCGATCGCCTGCTGTCGCACCACACCGGACAGCCGGTCGAGAAAATCAAGCAGGACACCGAGCGCGACAATTTCATGAGCCCGCTTGAGGCGAAGGATTACGGCATCATCGACCAGGTGATCGAGCACCGCTAATGAGCCGGGCGTCCGACACCGGCGAGCAGCTGCTGTGCTCGTTCTGCGGTAAGACGCAGCGACAAGTGCGTAAGCTGATCGCCGGTCCGGGCGTCTACATCTGCGATGAGTGCATCGATCTTTGCACCGAGATCATCGAAGAAGAGCTGAAGGCTCCCACGTCGCTGGAAGGGCGAACGCTGCCCGCGCCGCAAGACATTTACGGCTTCCTTAACGACTACGTGATCGGGCAGGAAGAGTCCAAGCGGATGCTCGCAGTGGCCGTGTACAACCACTACAAGCGCGTGCGCATGGTCAACGAGTCCGACGGGGACGTCGAGCTCGGCAAGTCGAACATTCTGATGCTTGGACCAACGGGGTGCGGCAAGACGCTACTCGCTCAGACCCTCGCTCGGATTCTCGACGTGCCATTTGCGATCGCCGACGCCACCGCACTGACCGAAGCTGGTTACGTCGGTGAGGACGTCGAGAACATTCTGCTCAAGCTGATTCAGGCTGCGGACTTCGACATCAAGAAGGCCGAGACGGGCATCATCTACCTCGACGAGGTCGACAAGGTCGCCCGCAAGTCGGAGAACCCTTCGATCACGCGCGACGTCTCGGGCGAAGGTGTCCAGCAGGCGCTCCTCAAGATCCTCGAAGGAACCGTTGCTTCCGTACCCCCACAGGGTGGACGGAAGCATCCCCATCAAGATTTTCTATCGATTGACACCACCAATATCCTGTTTATCTGTGGTGGCGCGTTCGCTGGACTCGACCGAATTGTCGAACGACGTGTTGGCAAGAACAGCATTGGCTTCGGCGCTGAGGATCTCGAGCATCGCACGATCGATCCCGCGGAACTACTCCAAGAGGTACGACCGGAAGATCTCGTTCTGTTCGGCCTGATCCCAGAGTTTGTTGGACGCATGCCGATTATCACGGCCGTGCACCAGCTCGGACGCGAGGACCTCGTGCAGATCCTCGTTGAGCCCAAGAACGCGCTCACGAAGCAGTATCAACGCTTCTTTGAGTACGACAACGCCGAACTCGTCTTTCACGAGGACGCGCTCTGGGCAATTGCCGACGCGGCCCTTGAGCGTGAGACAGGCGCCCGTGGTTTGCGTTCGATCATCGAGAATGCTCTGACTGATGTGATGTTCGAACTGCCCTCGCGCTCGGATATCGCTCGTTGCATCGTGACGCGCGACACGATCGAACGCGGTACTCGGCCAACGCTCGTCACCACCGGCGGTCATGCGGCGATTGACGTGCCCGCCGAAGAGTCTGCCTAGCCCGTCGTGGCCGGAGCAGTCCGGATCAACCGCTACCTGGCAGCAGCGGGGCTCGGCACACGTCGAGAGGTGGAAGGGCTTCTGCGGACCGGGCGTGTCACGCTCAACGGCGCGACCTGTGACGAACCCGCCACCCGAGTCGACTTTGGGGACGTTGTACTCCTCGACGGATACGCCTTGGCGGCAGGTGCGACCGGTGTGGTCTTTCACCGCGCTCCTGCGATGCCTCTGACGGTCGTACATCCCGGCACCCTGCACGCGGTGCTGCCCCTCGAACCCCATGCCAGCGGCATCGAGTTGCTGCTGGCGGACGAGCGCCTGGCTCAGCGTCTCGCCGATCCGAAGTTCCCCCTCGCGGCACAGATGGGTCCTGCGCAACGACGCTTACGACTTGGCGGCATTGGTCTGGACGAGCTCGCTCCTGGCGAATGGCGCCCGATTGCTCCCCGAGAACTACAGCGTTTGCGTCGTGGCGCACGGCTCCCGCCGACGTCGGGGTAGCCTGTGTCCATGAGTACCGGCTTTATTGGCATTATCAGCCTCGAGGTGCGACTTCCTGGCAGCGCCACGCTGAAGGATCGCCGCAGTGCACTTGCGAAGATCCGACATGGCTTACAGGAGCGCTATGGCGCAGCCGTGGCCGAGGTGGGGAGCCTCGACACGCCTTCGTATGCCCAGCTGACTGCGGCGCTGGTGCAGCAGACGGCTCAGGCCTGTGACCAGCGAGTCGCAGAGCTTGAGCGCTGGCTTGAAGAGCGGGACGTCGACGTGACCGTCACCCAGATTCGCACGATTACGCCGGAGGATCTGGCGTGAAGCGCGGCGGCAAGGAGCGCGGTCGACGCATCGATGGCCTGCTGCGTGAGGTGATCAGCGAGAAGATCGCGCGGCTCAGCGACCCCCGCCTACGTGGCGTCACGGTCGTCGAAGTCCGTGCTTCGAAAGACACCGCAGTTGCCGATGTGTTCGTGCAACTCCACGGGTCCGAGAAGGTCAAGGTCAAGGCAATGGAGGGGTTGGAGGCCGCGCGTCCTGTCCTCCAAGGCGCGATCAATGCCGAGTTGTCGCTTCGCAATACGCCTGTGTTGCGCTTTATCAACGATCAGTCGATTGATCGGGCTAATCGCATCGACCAGTTGTTGCAGGAGCACGCCCCGAGCGAACTTTTGGATGACGCATGAGCAGTCAGTCCGATGTCGCCGCAGCCGCCGCTCTGCTCCGAGAGCATCCGCGGATCTTGGTCGCCTGTCATGAGTCGCCCGACGGCGATGCTCTCGGCTCGCTGATTGGCATCGGTAAGACCCTTCAAGACGCTGGTTGGGATGTCGCCTTCTGGGCACCAGGCGACGCACCGCTGCCTGCCGATTATCTCTGGCTGGGACTTGCAGACGTTGTGCGGACACCGCCGGCTGATGCGTCCGAGCGAGTACTGCTCGCTGTCGACTGTGGTTCCGCTGAACGACTGGGCGCAGACGGCCCCGCCGTCGTTGCAAGCGCATTGGCGTCGATCAACCTCGATCATCACCGGGATAACACGCGCTTTGCCAGCCTCAATTTGGTCGACGCAGCGTCGCCCTGCGCGACGATTCTCGTGCTGTCGCTCTTGCGCGAACTCGGTCTCCCGATCAGTCTCGAAGTCGCTGAGGCCCTCTACGTCGGAATCGTCACCGACACCGGACGCTTCATGTACGCCAATGCGACTGCCGAGTCGCACCGCGTTGCGGCTGAGCTGATCGAACTTGGTGTTGATCCCGCTGAAATCTTCCGACGGCTCTACGAGGACAAGCCAGCCGCCCGCGTCGAACTGATGGCGCGCATCCTCAGCTCGCTCGAGCTACGCCTCGACGGCCGTCTCGCCGTCGCCTACGTGACGATTGCCGATCTTGACGCAACGAACGCGGGGGAGGCCGACTCCGAGGGTGTGATCGACTTCCTTCGCTCGATTGAGGGCGTCGAGGTTGCCGCTCTCGTGCGGGCTCCACGGTCAGGCGAGGGCAAGGTGCATAAGTGCTCGCTCCGCAGTGCCCAGCCCGAGATCGATGTTGCTCGGATCGCACATGTCGGTGGTGGTGGCGGGCACACACTGGCTGCTGGCTTCGCCGTCGATGGCTCGGCAGCAGACGCAGTGATGCTGATTGAGCGCGAGATGGCCCGTGCCTGACGGCACTCCCGCCGGCCTCGTGCTGGTCGACAAACCGGCCGGGATCAGTTCGTTCGCTGCGATTTCTCGGCTTCGCTCCCCGTACGGCAAGAAGTTGGGACACGCCGGCACCTTGGACCCGTTCGCCACCGGCCTGCTGCTCGTGTTGACGGGTCGGGCAACGCGCTTGGCCAGCTACCTCGTGGGAGCTGATAAGACGTACGAGGCGACGATCCAGTTCGGTGCCCACTCAACAACGGAGGACCCGGAGGGCGAAGTCACAACAACGGGTCAGCGAACGTCGGAGCAGTCTGTGCTGGACGCCCTGCCCGCATTAACGGGTGAGATCGAACAGATTCCACCAGCCGCGAGTGCGATCCACATTGATGGCGAGCGCGCGTATCGGCGTTTCCGACGCGGCGAGACCGTTACCGTACCTGCACGACGCGTTACCGTCCACGCCTTCACGCTGATGCACTTCGACCCCGATACCCAAGAGGCAGCAGTGGTCGTCCGCTGCGGGTCTGGCACGTACATTCGGAGCCTGGCCCGCGATCTCGGCGAATTTCTCGGTACCGGGGCTTACTTGACCCAACTGCGGCGCACAGAGGTCGGGGCATTCTCCGTCGCCGATGCAGCCGATCCGGATCTGATCTCTGCGGCTCCTGCTGGAACGTGCTGTTGGCTGCCTGCCGGCGCGGCCGTGGCTGGCCTCCAGCAACGTCGGATGACTGCGGAGGAGCGCGCAGTCGTGGGTCATGGCGGCAAGATCGCTGTGGACCCGTCCTGGGTCGACGACGTCGCTCTACTCGATGAGACCGGGGCGTTGATCGCTGTTGCTGCTGCCCAGGCTGGCGTGGCCGCTCCGAAGATCGTGCTGGTACCAGCGTGACGCTGACGATGTATCAGAATCTCAGCGAGGTCCCCGCCGGGCGTCGCTGTGTGGCTCTCGGAACCTTCGATGGCGTGCATCTTGGGCATCAGGCAGTGATCCAGTCCGCCGTCGAGATGGCCGAACGACTAGGTGCGGTGCCTTGCGCCGCAACGTTCCATCCACGCCCTGCGACGCTCCTTCGTCCAGGTACGCCAGCAGACACACTCGCCGGTGTCACGCAGCGTGTCAGATTGCTCGGCGAGGCTGGTGTTGAGGAAGTGGTGATCGTGCGCTTCACCCCCGCTGTCGCAGTGCTGACGGCCGAGGAGTTCGTCGATCAAGTGTTGATTGAGCAGTTGGGTGCAGTCGGCGTGACCGTTGGTCAGGATTTCCACTTCGGCCATGATCGTTCGGGGACGGTTGACTTGCTGCGAACTCTCTGTGCCGCCCGCGGAGTCGAGGTCACCGCGATTCGTCTCGTCGACCAAGACGGCGAGAAGATCTCCTCTTCGCGGATTCGGCAGCTGATCGGCGAAGGTGAGGTCAGTCGCGCCGCACTTCTGCTTGGCAGATTCGCATCAGTCGAAGGCGCAGTCGTGCATGGCGACCACCGGGGACGCGAGATCGGTTTTCCCACGGCGAATCTCTCGCTCGTTCCTGGGCAGCAGGTCCCGGCCGAAGGCGTCTATGCCGGCTGGGCGCTGCTGCCCCCCGGCGAGCGACGTTTCCGCACGGCGATCAGTATCGGTCTAAACCCACACTTCGGAGACGTCTCGAATACGCGCGTCGAAGCGCATCTGCTCGACTACGACGGCACCGACATCTACGGCACCCCGATTCGGTTGGAGTTTGTTGAGCGGCTGCGTGATCAAGAGGTCTACGCCAACGTCGACGACTTGGTTGCACAGATCGGGCGTGATGTGGAAGACGTACGAGCCCGTACAACAACGAAAACGCAGTAGTCTGGGTTCAATGCGTATCGCACACGTTTTGATGCTCTGCCTGTGCCTCGTGGCAGCAGCGGGCACCGCCGGAGCAGCCACGCCGCGCATCGTGGGTGGACAAGCCGCTCTGGCAGCCGATTGGGGATTCGTGGCAGCGCTCGAGACGAAGCAGGGCTCACAGTTTTGTGGCGGCTCCCTCGTGGCTCCACAGTGGGTCCTGACTGCTGGGCATTGTCGGATGTACTCAGCGGGCGCGGTGCGCGTGGTGACCGGGGCTACCGACCTGACCGTCAACGGTGGACAGGTACTAATGGTCGACCGGCAGGTCCGCCATCCGCTCTATCGACAGCCAGTCCAGGGCGCACCGCGCGACGACTTGATGCTCGTGCACCTGACAATCCCGAGTGTGGCGACGGTGATCCCCATTGCCACCGGCGTTAAGCCGCCCCCCGCTGGGACACTGCTGCGCGTCGCGGGGTGGGGGGCCACCTCGTATACCTCGGGTACCGACTCGTATGGCGCTGGGACCTCCGTGCTGCAGCAGACCCCAGTGCGTGTCAGTCCCGCCGCCACGTGCACTGCGGCCTACGGTACCGATGCCTTTGAGACCGAAGACATGGTCTGCGCTGCCCTTCCCGACAAGGACGCCTGCGCGGGTGATAGTGGTGGACCGCTGGTCAGCGGCAAAGGCGCCAGTGGTCTGCTGGTCGGCGTCGTCTCATGGGGCACTGGCTGTGGCTTGAAGGCCTATCCGGGCGTGTACTCGTTAACCGTGCACAATCGGTGCTGGATCGAAGGCACGATCGGACTTCCCCCGCCACCGTCGGCGATCGCGACCGCAGAGTCGGATGGTGCGTTGACGATCAACTGGCAGTCGACGAAGCCCTGTGTTGGCGCGCCCGACCCGACTGGTTTTCGTGTTCGCGTCCTTGAGACCGGACAGACGGTTGAACTTGGTGGAGCCGCCCGCCGGGTTCAGCTGACGGGACTCACCAATGGCGCGCCGCTGACAATCTCGGTCGCCTCGACCAACCTCAATGGCGAGAGCACTCCGATCAGCACGACAGCAACACCCACGCCGAGCATCGTGACGACCCAAGAGGCGATCTGGTCTGGCTATCAGCAGGTCACCAACACCTTCGTGCTCGCACCACATGCAACCGACGTTCAGTGGCGCGTCGAGACCGGGACTCGTCTGCGCTTCTCTCCCAAGCCATGGCAGCTTGCGCCTGCGAGTTCCGCGCCCTCGACCATCACGGTAGTTACCGATGGTCTAGCGGTCGACCACGACCTCGATGTTCGCATCGCGACGGCGACCGGTGACGTCATCACTGTCACCGAGCGGATCCAGCTGGCGCAGCCTACGGCGCCGACAGCGGTCGGTGCACCTCAGCTACGAGGGGTGGCCGACGTCGGCGGTTCGCTGCGCTGTCAGCTCGGGCGCTGGTCGGGGACTCGCCCGTTTGTCGTCAGCCGGCAGTGGCTGCGCGATGGACGGCGGATTGTTGGAGCAACCAACCCGAGCATCGAGATCCAGCAAACAGATGCCGGCAGCACCCTCGCTTGTCGAGTCAGCATTTCGGGTCCAGGTGGTCGCGTGCAGCAGACCACAGACAGAGTTGTCGTCGGAGCCTAGTTCGACGGAAGTTCGGACTCGTTGTCATCGTGGCGTCGCGCCACGCCATCGAGACGCGCTGCTGCGGAAACTGCCTGCGCAACGCTCTCAACCACCTTGCGATTGAAGACGCTCGGGACGATGTACTCGGGCGCCAGTTCGTCGATCATGATCACGTCCGCGATCGCTTTGGCGGCTGCGATCTTCATGCCGGGGGTAATCTCGCGAGCCCGCACATCGAGCGCTCCCCGGAAGATCCCCGGAAACGCGAGCACGTTGTTGATCTGATTCGGATAGTCGCTGCGCCCCGTTGCCATCACCGCGACAATGCCCTCGACCTCTTCGGGGAGCACCTCTGGAGTGGGGTTAGCCATCGCGAACACAATCGGCTTCGCAGTCATCGAACGAACCATGTCGACCGTGATTGTGCCGGGGCGAGAGAGTCCAATCACCACGTCTGCAGACTCGACGGCAGCGGCTGCTCCACCGGTGAGACCAAGCGGGTTTGTGCGCTCGGCATAGGCGCGAAGGGCGCCTTCGAGGCCTGGGCGATCACGATGCACGATGCCATCCACGTCGCAGCCAACGATGTGCGTTGCGCCTCCGGCAAGCAGCATGTCGGTCACGGCAGTGCCGGCAGCGCCCGTACCGATGATCGCGATCTTGACATCCGTGAGCTCTTTGTTGACGACCCGAAGGGCATTGCGAAGGGCCGCGAAAACCGTGATTGCGGTGCCGTGCTGATCATCATGAAAGACCGGAATGTCTAGAGCCTCTTGGAGGCGCCGCTCAATTTCGAAGCAACGGGGTGCCGCGATGTCTTCGAGGTTGATGCCACCGAAGGCAGGAGCGAGTGCCTTTACACACGCCACGATCTCATCAGGATCCGTCGTGTCGAGACAGATCGGCCACGCGTCGACACCTGCGAACTCCTTGAAGAGCATCGCCTTGCCTTCCATCACCGGCATCGCGGCCTCAGGACCGATGTCACCAAGACCGAGGACGGCCGTGCCATCGGTGACGACCGCAATCGTGTTTCCTTTCGACGTCAGGTTCCAAACCATCTCCGGGTCGTCGACAATTGCTTGACAGACGCGAGCGACACCCGGTGTGTAGGCCATGGAGAGATCGTCGCGGGTGCGAATTGGCACCTTCGCAGTCATTTCAATCTTGCCGCCCTTGTGCATCAGAAAGGTGCGGTCAGAGACGCTGACGACCCTAATCCCGTCGATGGCACGGATCGCATCAACCACGCGAAGGCCATGATCCTCGTTCGCACAGAGGACGCTAATGTCGCGCACCACCGAGCCAGCGTCGACCCGAACCAGGTCGATCGCGCCGAGCACAGCGTCCGCCTCGCCAATCACCGCGGCCACCCGTGCGAATTGTCCCGGCTCGTGCGGAATCACTGCGCGAATCGTCAAACTGTAGGAGGCGGAGTGGTGTGTAGCCATCGTTCGCAGCGTAGCGTGGTTGTCGTGCGACTAGTCTCCCTCTATGCCGAAGAAAGCCTCCGAACTGGATCTCAACGATGGGCCTGCGAAGGCGAGTCGTCTCTTTCTTGTCGATGGCAACTCTTTGGCGTATCGCGCCTACTACGCACTACCAGAAGATTTTGCGACGAGCGAGGGCTTTCCGACCGGCGCGCTGTTCGGTTTCGCCAGCATGATGCTCAAGTTGCTGCAGGACTATACGCCGAGCGGCGTGATTGTCTGCTGGGATGAGAAGCCGACCGAACGCCTTGCGCTCCACCCGGGCTATAAGTCGACGCGCAAGCCAACGCCGGAGCTGCTCAAGGAGCAGCGCCCGTTCTTTCCGGAGCTCGTCGAAGCTTTTGGCTATCGAAATCTGAGTGTGATCACCCGCGAGGCTGATGATGTGATCGGCACGCTGACTCGCATCGCGGATGAACAGGGGATCGCCACGTGTGTCGTCTCGACCGACCGCGATGCCTTCCAACTTGTCTCCGAGCGTGTCTGCTTGATGATGACGCCCCGTGGCATGACCGAAGTGCTCGTCTACACCCCTGCTCGGGTCGCCGAGCGACTCGGCGTTCCGCACACGGCCGTTCCCGATTTGATTGGCCTGAAGGGCGATACCTCAGACGACATTCCAGGCGTGCCTGGAATCGGCGAGAAGACGGCTGCCGAGTTACTGCAGCGGTTTGGCACCCTCGAGGGCGTCTACGACCACGTCGATGAGATCAGCGGCCCGAAGCGCAAACAATCGCTGCTCGAGAATCGCGAAGAGGCTTTTCGATCGCGCGAGCTCGGCACGATTGTTCGCGACATCCCGGAGTTGGCCGAATTCAATCCGGCGGGAGAGATGGGAGCGCCGCCAGACCGCTCGCGCCTCGCCGAGTTGTTCCGCAAGTGGGAGATGCATGGGCTGCTGCGGAGGCTCGACGACTTGGAGACACTGCTCCCTGCGCTGACGCTGGATGCGCCGCTGCCAACAGGGCCGATCGTGCGCGGAACGCGAATTACGGGCGCAGAGCTTGCGCATGCGCTAGCGGACTCGACGGAGGCAGGGATTGCCGTTGCAGAGGGGTTCCTTGGAGTCTCCAGCGACGCGGGTAACTGGGTCGTGTCGATCGACGAACCCGGCCTTGCGGAAGCGTTAGCCGGGCCGGGCCTGATCGCGCACGACGCCAAGGTCGCGCTTCGGGCTCTCGGTGCAGAGCGAACTGCTCCTGCGTTCGACACCGCCCTGGCGGCGTACCTGCTCGACCCCGGTCGCAGCGGCTACGCGTTTGACGATCTGCTGCGCGAGCACGGGCTGGCAGTCGAGACCGACGGGGAAGGAAGGGACGCTCTACGTCAGGCGATCGGTGTCCGCAGCCTCTATCCCGTTCTCACAGAACGTCTTGCTGACCGGCACCTACTTGGCTTGCTGGCGGATCT
>CAMAWJ010000009.1 GCA_945861955.1 Bifidobacterium breve | reverse complement strand
CCGCTGCGCTCGATCATGCAGGTCGATTGTCGCGTCTGCGGCGAGAACCTCCGACCGCCCGAAGCCTTCGGCGTACCGATTAGGCGCAAGGCCGAGCCGTACGACAAGGGTCCGGTCCAGCTGCCCGAGTAGGGCTGGTTGGCGAGAGCCACCTTGGTGATCTGCCCCGAGCGGGTCGAACAACGTCTGGCTTCGGCAGGGAGGACATGACAACCGCGCGGATGTGGTGTCCTCCCCCAATCACCACAACTGAACTGATCTGCCTGCGCGGGGAGGACACCACATCCGCGCGGTTGTCATGTCCTCCCTGAGTCGCCCCCCGCCTACCTCAGAGCAAACAGCGTCGTACAGGTTCGGCAGGGGAACACCTACGGCGTGACGTCGCCGCGACCGATGCGCCCAAGCGCCGACGAATCCTCTTCACCGTAGCCCGCCGCGATCAGCGCGTCCTGCCACTCGGCAACGAGGCGTGTCAGCCGCAGCTCGAGTCCGACGGCCTCGCCCTCTTCGATCGCGATCCCGAGGTCCTTTCGGTGCAGCACGGTGCGGAAGCCCGCCGGGTATTCGTGCGCGATGTACTTGGGCGAGCGTGTCGTCAAAATCCACGAGCCAGCGGCGCCGCCCGACAGTGCCTCGACGAGCGCCTCCAGCGGTAGACCGGCCTGCTCGGCATAGGCGAGTCCTTCGCCAACCGAGGCGTAGGTACCACTGATGATGATCTGGTTGACGGCCTTGGCGGCCTGCCCCGCACCGGTTGGGCCGAGGTGCGTGATCGTCTTGCAGAACGCCTCGAGGATCGGCTTGGCACTGGCAAATGCCGTTTCCGAGCCACCGACAAAGGCCGTGCAGACACCGTTTTTCGCACCTTCCGCGCCACCCGACAGCGGCGCGTCCACGACTTCGACGGACTTGCCCGCGAGCGCCTCGGCGAGTTCCTTTTCGGAGCTTGGCGAGACGGTGGAGCAATCGAGCAAAACGGCGCCATCGCGGATGCCCTCGATCACGCCATGATCGCCCAGCACTACTGCCACGAGATCCGGGGTGTCGGAAACACACGTCACGACCACGTCGGCATCGCGCGCGGCATCGGCCGGCGAGTCGGCACGGCGCGCGCCCCGAGCAACCAGCTCGTCGCCCTTCGACGCGGTGCGGTTCCAGACCGCGACCTCGTGGCCGGCGTCGAGCAGGTGGCCAGCCATCGGGCCGCCCATCGTGCCGAGGCCGATGCAGCCGACGCGGGCCATCAGCGAATCTCCGAAAAGTGAATCACGGTCACGGTGTCGTCCTCCCGCACGTCGCGGTTGTAGAGACGGCGTAGAAAGTCGACGAACTCGTCGAGCGTGCGCAGCTGGGCGTTCTCGTGCTGGATCTCACGCGGCGAGACATCGCCGAGCGGCTTGACCTCAACCTTGTCGATGACGGCGTCGAAGACGCGCTCGCGGGGGCCAAAGCGCTGGCCGACGAGGACCGCCACGACCATGCCCTTCTCGTACTTGTTGCTTTTATCGCCAAGACGGATCGTGACCGTCTTGCGGCGGGTCTTGATCTGGTCGGTGACCAGCGGGCTATAAAACATCAATGCGTGCACGTACACCTCCCGGCTCTCGTGTAGCGCATCGTATCGGGCGGGTGCAACTGACTGTGTGATCAGGCGTGCGTAGACTGACGGGATGCGCCGGCTCTTTTTCGCTGTCTCCGCGACGATGTTCGTGGATTCGCTGCTGTACCTCGCGATTGTGCCGCTCCTACCGTGGTACGCCGACGAGTTCGGCCTCTCAAAGGTGGGCGCCGCTCTGCTGCTCGCGAGCTATCCCGTCGCCTTCTTGCTGGTAACCACGCCGGCGGGGTGGCTGGCTGGTCGCTTTGGCCCGCGTCGGGTCGTGATGGTGGGCACGACGTTCTTCCTTGCCGCGACCGCCCTGTTTGCGCTCGCGCAGACCGGTGAGTTGGTCATCCTCGCACGCCTCCTGCAGGGTATTGGTGGCGGCATTGGGTGGGCCGCGGCGATGGCGTGGCTGACCGGCAACGTGGTGCCGGAGCGCCGCTCGCGGGTGATCGGTGCGATCTCCGGCGTGCTGTCTGCGGGCGCCGTCGCCGGTCCTGTCCTCGGCGCCGTCGCCGGGGCCACGTCGCCGGAACTGGCCTTCGGTATCGCTGGGGCGATCGCGCTGGTTGCGTTGGTCGCGACGATCCTGACTCCGGCCGGGGCAACGCTCCCGAGGGACCCCGGGCTGCACCACACGCTCGGGCAGCTCTTGGGCCATCCGCTCGTGATCTGCGCCCTCGCCCTCGCCCTCGCCGACGCGGGCGCCGTCGCGGCCGTCGACCTGCTCGGCACCCTCGCGCTTGGCGCGGCAGGAGTCAGTACGACGACCATCGGTGTCGCGATCGCCGCCGGTGCCGCTCTCGGCATCGGGGCGGGCATCGTGGCCGGCCGCATTGGCGAGCGAGTCGGCTCGTTTCGGGTTGCTATGATCGGCGGCATCGGCCTTGGCGTGATGCCGTGGCTGCTCGCCTTGCCACTCGAGCCCTGGATGATCCTCGCCGTGCTCGTGGCGATCGGCCCCTTCTTCCCGATCCTGATGACGGGTATCTTCCCGCTGATGACCAGTGCGGCCGACGACCTCGGCCTGTCGCATGGCACGGCCAACGCGCTCGCCAACACGGTCTGGTCGGCGGGGTTCGCGATCGTGCCGCTCGCGATCGCACCGATCGCAGAGGCGCTTGGAGATCCAGTCGCCTACATGCTGTCGGGTGCGCTCGTTGCAGGATTGCTCGCGTTGGCAACGATCATGCGCGCACGATCCCGGTCGCTGTCGTTGTCGTACTGAGGCTGGCTCCGATCATAGACTAGAGCGATGAAACGGATCCGCCTCGCCGTCGGCGCCACGATGCTCGTCGATGGCCTGCTGTACCTCGCGCTGTTCCCGCTCCTGCCGATCTTCGCCGAGCAGTACGACCTCTCCAAGGTCGAGGCAGCACTGCTGTTGTCCGGCTATCAGGTGGCTTTTGTCGCCACCGCGATTCCTGCTGGCTGGCTGGCGGGCCGCCTAGGCGCGCGCACCGTCGTGGTCGGCGGGCTGATCTGCTTCGTCGCCGCCTCGGCCCTGTTTGCCGTGGCACCGACGTTTGGCGTGCTGATTGCCGCCCGCATGCTGCAGGGCGTTGCGGGTGGCTGTGGCTGGTCGGCCGCGATGTCGTGGCTAACGGAGAACACGGCGGCCGGTCAACGCTCCCGTGCGATCGGGCTGATCTCGGGGATCTCGTCAGCGGGTGCCGTTGCCGGACCCGCCCTCGGTGCCTTCGCGGCGGCGACGACCGTGCTGCTCGCCTTCTCGTTGATCGCCCTGATCGGTGCCGTAGCAATGGTGTTGGCGCTACTCGCGCCGGCTGGGCGACGAGCACCGCCCAACCCGCCGCTGGTCGCGACGGTGCGCCAGCTGCTGCACCACCCGGCAATGATTATGGCCCTCTGCTTCGCCTTCTGCGTGTCGGTCACGATCTCGACGGTCGATCTCCTCGCCGTGCTCGAACTCGGCAATCGTGGCGTCGGCGCCACGATGATCGGCCTGGCGTTCTCGTTCGGAGCCGTGTTGGGGGTCGGCTTCGGTGCGCTCGCTGGGCGACTCGCCGACCACTACGGCAGTTTCCGACTCTGCCTGGCTGGCTCGGTTGGGCTGGTCGCGATCTGCTTAGTGCTGGCCGCGCCCCTGCCGAACTGGGCGCTGATCGGCGCGCTGATCGCGATGGGACCGCTGTTTCCGCTGATGATGACGGGAATCTACCCGTTGATCGCTGCGACATCGGACGAGCTGGGACTGTCGCACGGCACCGCCAACGGCTTCGTCAACATCTGCTGGTCGACGACATTCGGTGTGATGCCTCTGATCGCCGCCCGGATCGCCGAGTGGGACGGTGACGACGCCGCCTATCTGGCGGCCGCGGCAACCACGGCCGTACTCGCCGCGATCGCCGTATTAATACGGTCTCGTGCACGAAATCTGTCATTCATACACTGAGAGCGCCGGTTGTCGTTTGCGAACTTGAAGTAAGGATCGTATAGTCCCGTTGGCACTCGCCCTAGGAGAGTGCCAACGATTTCTACCCTTCCAACTACCGACCTGGAGGTCAGTATGAACCTCAAGCCGCTTGGCGATCGAATTATCGCCGAAGTGCTAGAGGAGGAGACGACAACCGCTAGCGGTATCGTCCTCCCCGAAACCGCGCAGGAAAAGCCCTCGCGCGCCAAGATTCTCGCCGTTGGCAGCGGTCACTACGAGCTCGGCCATCACGTGCCGCTCGAGGTTGCCGTGGGCGACGAGATTCTCTTCTCGAAGTACGCCGGCACTGAGGTGAAGGACGGCGGCAAGGACTACATGATCTTCCGCGAGTCCGACGTTCTCGCCATCGTTGGCAGCAGCAAGCCTGCCAAGGTCAAGAAGTAACCCCACCCCTTCCACTGAACGAGGAACAATTCCATGGCACATAAGGAAATTCGCTTCAATGAGGAAGCCCGCCGCTCGCTTCAACGCGGTGTGGACACCCTCGCCGATGCCGTCAAGGTGACGCTCGGTCCCAAGGGCCGCTATGTCGTCCTTGATAAGAAGTTCGGCGCCCCGACGATAACCAACGACGGTGTCACCATCGCCCGCGAGATCGAGCTCGAGTGTCCGTTCGAGAACCAGGGTGCTCAGCTCGTCCGCGAGGTTGCTACGGCAACCAACGACGTTGCCGGTGACGGCACGACGACCGCGACCGTGCTGGCTCAGGCGATCGTCCGCGAAGGTCTCCGCAACGTGACCGCGGGTGCAAACCCGATGGGTCTCAAGCGCGGTATCGAGAAGGCCGTCGAGCAGGCTGTCGCCAACATCAAGGCGCAGTCGAAGGCTGTCTCGGGCAAGGAAGACATCGCCCGCGTCGCCACGATTTCGGCTCGCGATCGCGAGATTGGTGACGTCATTGCTGACGCCATCGAGAAGGTTGGCAAGGACGGCGTTGTTAACGTCGAAGAGGGCCAGACCTTTGGTCTCGAGCTCGAGTTCACCGAGGGTATGCAGTTCGAAAAGGGCTACATCTCCCCGTACATGATCACCGATGGCGACCGCATGGAAGCCGTGCTTGAGGATCCGTACATCCTGATTGCCAACCAGAAGGTCGGCGCCGTCAAGGACATCCTGCCCGTGCTCGAGCAGGTTATCCAGAGTGGCCGTCCCCTGGTCATCGTTGCCGAGGATCTCGAGGGCGAAGCTCTCGCCACGATCGTCGTCAACAAGCTCCGCGGCACCTTCACGGTTGTCGCAGTGAAGGCCCCGGGTTTCGGCGATCGCCGCAAGCGCATGCTCGAGGACATTGCGATCCTCACGGGCGGCGAGGTCATCACCGAGGAGATGGGTCTCAAGTTGGAGAACACCTCCATCGCCCAGCTCGGTCGCGCCCGCCGTATCGTCGTGACGAAGGACAACACGACGATCATCGACGGTGCCGGCAAGGGTGACGACATCAAGGCTCGCATCAAGCAGATCAAGCAGGAGATCGAGAATTCCGATTCCGATTTCGATCGCGAGAAGCTCCAGGAGCGTCTCGCCAAGCTGTCTGGCGGCGTTGCCGTGGTCAAGGTTGGCGCAGCCACCGAGACCGAGATGAAAGAGAAGAAGCATCGCGTCGAAGACCCGCTGCAGGCCACCCGCGCAGCTCTCGAAGAGGGCATCGTGCCGGGCGGTGGCGTCGCGCTGCTGAACGCAGCGTCGAAGCTGAAGTTCGACGGCCTTGAGGACGACGAGGCAACGGGTGGGCGCATTGTTAAGCGCGCACTCGAGGAGCCCTTGCGTCAGCTGGCGTTCAACGCCGGCCTCGAGGGTTCGGTTGTCGTCAACGAGGTTCGCGCTGCTAAGGCGGGCTTCGGTCTGAACGTCGATTCCGGTGAGATGGTTGACCTGGTCAAGGCCGGCATCATCGACCCGGCCATGGTCACCCGCTCGGCGCTGCAGAACGCTGCGTCGATCGCCAAGAACATCCTCACGACGGAAGCAATCGTCGTCGAGGCACCCGAGAAGTCCTCGGGTGGCGGCATGCCCGACATGGGCGGCATGGGCGGCATGGGCGGCATGATGTAAGGAAGTGATTCGGGGCCTGCCCCGAATCCCGCTCGAACCTGAAGGGCCCCGGCTTCGGCCGGGGCCCTTCGCATTTCCGCTCCACCTGCGAGACTACCCTCGTACTCATGCCAAGGAGGCCCAAATGGCCGATTGCACAATCCGCATCAAGAAGAACGGTTCCGCGATGGTGAGCGGCTCGTTCGTCGTCGAGGACGTCGACGGCAACCCGTATACGATCGAGGGCGAAGCGTTTCTTTGTCGCTGTGGCGCCTCGCAGACGAAGCCGTTCTGCGACGGGTCGCACAAGGCCGCGGGCTTCGAATCCGCGCCGCACGTTGGTGACTAACGACTGGTGTTGAGTGTTGGGAGGACACCACATCCGCGCGGGTGTGGTGTCCTCCCTACCGACTACCCCTGCCGCTGGCCGAGCCAGACCATGAATGGCAGGCGTTCGTCGAGGAGGCCGGCGAGTGCCCAATCCTCTTCTGTCCGCGCGTTGGCCGGCGGCAGCTCGCAGCCATGACCACGGAGCCACGCAGCCTGCGTGAGGAGCTGCTCGACCACTAGACCGACCGTCGTTGCCGCTGCCGTGAGCGCACCAAAGTCGACATCGGCAGTGAGGTCTTGCGTGCCCGGTGCCTGCAAGGGGTCGCCGCCCTGCTGCCCGCTGATGTACGTGCGCACCGGCGGTCGGCGACCGTCGTGCACCTCGGCCCCGGTGCCGCCGTAGTCGATCAGCAGCATCCGCCCCACGCTGATGCTTCGACTGAAGGCCGCAACGAGGGGAACCATCGCCGGCCTCACCGCATACCGACCGCCCTGCCGGGGTGTCACGGCAGCAACGATTGGGGCAGCCAAGGTTGGATCGGCAGGTACCAGCGTCTCAATGAGACGCCCCGTGGCATCGGCATCGACCAGCACCTCATCGGGCCACTGCACGAGCCGAACGGGTAGGGCGTCGAGGATCTCGTTGCCATAGAGAAAGCCGGGTGCTGGCGAGAGTGCCGCGGGATGGTCAACCCAACGCACCGACAGTCCCTTCAAGGTCGTGCGCTGACGATCGGTCAGGCCCGTGCTGCGCTCGATCAGCACGAGCTCGTGCCCGACGCCGAGCGCCGTGAGCCCCTCACTGACCGTCCGCGCGAGACCGCCCGTGCCCGGTCCTGCCTCGGTGACCCGAAAGTCTGCCGGCTCCCCCAGCTCGAGCCACGTCGCATGGGCCTCCGCCGTGATTGCCTCGGCAAACGCCGGATGCGCCTCAGCCGAGGTGGCAAAGTGGCCGCCCTGGCCGATGCCCGGCCCGCGCGTGTAGAACCCCGCCTTGGAGTCGAACAGCGCAGCCTCCATGTACTGCGCGAACGTCAGTGGCCCCTCGGCGCGAATGCGCTCGACCAGCCGCTGTCGGAGCGAACTCACGCCCGGCGGAGCAGCTCGCGCGTTAGGCACGTCGGGCCGCCGTCGCCCTTGAGCGAGACGTCGCCACCCTGGTAGGCGTGCACCTCGATGCCCTTGGCCTCCATCGCACGACGTACGTTGGGATTGCCATCGAGGACAACGACTACACCGGGTGCCGTCGCGAGAATGTTGCACCCCATCGAGTGGTACTCGTCCTCGCCCAGCGGAATGATCCCGATGCCGCGCTCTTGCAGCTCTTGCATCAGCGTGACCGGAGCGAGTGGCTCGAAGACGACGGCTAGGTCGTGCGTGACGGGCGAGATAAAGCTCATCAGGTGCAGCACGTGTGCGGCGCCGCGATCGTGGGGTAGGTCGAAGCGCAGCGTGCGTGCGCCCTCGGCAGCGAGGATCTCGTCGAGCTGACGGTGCGCCTCCGCATTCGTGCGATAGCCGCGTGCGACGGCCAGCGTCTCGTTGTCGAGCCAAACCATGTCGCCACCATCGGCCGTGGCGGTGCCCGTCAGTCGACCAGCGATCGGCACACCGGCTGCCTCGAGCGGCGCCACCATCGCCTCGCCCTCACCAACGCGCTCCGGCTTGGCCGAGCGCAACACGATCGCGCCCTGCCCACAGGTCCAGACAGGATCGCAGACGTAGACCGAATCGACCATGCCCTCGACGGGCTCGGCGACCGTTACCTCGCAGCCGAGGCTCTCCAGCAATGCGCCGAAGGCCTCGTGCTCCGCGATCAGCTGTGCCGGATCGGGCTGACGCCAATCGGCGGCAGCAAAATCGCCCGTTGTGGCGGGACGGCGGATCAGGACGCGGCGCAGTGGGTCGACCATCGACTGCACGCCGTAGCGGGGCTCAGACATGCCGAAAGCCTAACCGCTCAGGGCGTGTACGAATCGAAGCCGAGTGACACGATCGCTGTGATCACTAGCGCCACCGGCATGGCAACCCAGAGGACGCGTTCAAGAACTGGGCGCATCGAAACATGCATCGCAGCGAGCCACATCACCACGAAGATTCCCATCCCGTAGCGCGGCAGTGCGAGGTACGTGCCCGCAAGCACCGGCAGGATCACAGCCAGCGCCCCGTACAGCAAGTACTCGCTCGGCAGTCGGCGACGCAGCGTGCCCTCGATCAAGAGTAGGGCCCACGTCATCGCAAACAGCGTGTCAGCGATGTACATCACCCTTGACGGATTGTGCGTGCCGATCACCAGTCCGCTCAGCACGGCAATCGGTAGACCGAGCACGAGCAGCACATTGATGCCTCGCCCCCAACCCGATGCCTGGGCCGACTGGGTCGCAAAGGGATCACCCGTGCGGTAGTAGAGGTAGACACCGAACGCCACGTAGACGATCGGCAGCAACAGGAGCGGTACGAGACGGAGTGCGAGGCGCCAATTAACGCGCCGATTGTTGTCCTTCCACACGCGGATCGCCATCGATGGCACGAGCATGATGCCGGTGGGCCGCGTGAGCACTGCCAAGACTCCGACGAGTGACGCGCCAACGATCCGACTTCGCTCGAGCAGAACGAAGGTCGCAACCGTGAGCAGCAGATAGACGCTCTCCGTGTAGACGGACGAGAACAGGTACGCAGTCGGGAAGAACGCCGTCAGCCACACGACACGCCGTGCGATCCTCGTGCCTGAACGCCTCTCCACGAGTCGGTAGAGCAGCACCAGCGCCACGAAAAAACAGGTCGTCGAGATCAATACCCCCGCTGCGACGTAGCTGATCGAGAGGTACGCATGCACGTACCGCATCAGCACCGGGTAGAGCGGCGAAAACGCAACGCCGTTACCGTGCGCCACCGTTGGGTCGTAGCCATAGTCGGCGAGGCGCTGATACCAAATGCCATCCCACACCCCAAACGGAGCCAACAGCGCACTGCTGATGCTCTCCTCTGGTCCGCGACGCGCCAACCCAATCGCTCCGACCACCACAAACGTCAGCACACGCGACAGCGCCCCAATCGCAAGCGGATAGCGCCACCCAGCAAGACGAGCGCTGAGGTGCGGCGCGTCGGCAGGGACGACGGCCATCGTCGACGCTAGGCGGACTCGGGCTTGCGCGCGATGACGGTAAAGATGTCGCCGAAGCTGACACCAACCGTGCGCTCGGCCAAGCCAACCTTCTCGAGCACGCTGTTGATCGCGTGGCCCACGGTCGGCGAGTAGGCATCGAAGCGCGAGGCGAGGTACGTCAGGCGGACGCGACGCACATGCGTCGAGACCTCCGCGATCTCGAAGCCTTCGCGGCGCAGCATCTCGCAGAGCGTCTGGCGCGAGAAGTAGACGAGGTGCATCTGCATGTACCACGGCCAACGCTTGCCAAACAACTTCGCAAAGATCGACTCGACGTCCATCGTCGAGATAGCGAAAATGCCACCAGGACGCAGCGCACTGTGGATCGCACGAATGTCGAGTGCGGGGTCGGGCAGGTGCTCGATCACATCCCAGAGGGTGATCACGTCGTAGCCGCCATCGGGCAGCGGCGCGTCCTCGATGGCGCCGCAATGCACGTTGCCATTGATGCGCGAGTTGGCGATCTCGGCACCCCAACGCGACGGCTCGACACCCGCGACATCAAAGCCAGCGTCTTGTGCCAGCGTGAGGAACGTGCCAACGTGACACCCAACGTCGAGCAGATGGCCAGAGCGACGAAACTTCTGGACCTGCGCGAGGCTCTCAGAGAAGGTCTCAATGCGACCCTGCTCCTCCTCGATGTACTCCTGGTCCTCGACGTCGCCATAGTTCTCGACCACGGCCTCGTGATGCGGGCGCGGATTCATGTACACGAGCTGGCAGGAGCGGCACTCGACGATGCGGCCGTGCTCACCAAAGGCGCTTGAGGTGCAGGTGTAATGGACCCGCGGGTCGGCCACACGCGTGCCGAATGTGTCCTCAATTTTGACGCGGTAATCATCCGCACCACAGAGCGGGCAGCGCACAGCAACCTGGGCCGAGGGGCGCTTGTCCTGCGCCGTGGTGTCTTGCGTCTCGGCCTTGTGGTTGTTGCTCATGTCGTAGTACTCCCGAAGCGTGCGCTGGCAATTGGCGGAGGAAAGGGACCGGCGAGGCGGTGGAGCCGGCCGGGACGGGCAATCAATCGCCCTGCGGCCCACCAAGCGAACAGTGCGACCGCAATACCTACGAGGATATCGGAAACGTAGTGATCTGCGAAGTACACGATGCAGAAGTACATCGCGAGTGGGTAAAGGCACATCACGTAGCCGAAGCGCCGATGCCACCGCAACGCGAAGATCGCGACGAGGGTGGAGTACGCCGTGTGCAGGCTCGGCACAGCCGCGTAGGGGTTTGGCAGCATCAGACTCTCAATCAGCGACTTGCTCGCCTTGATCGGCGACGCATCAGCCTGCGCATACCCAATCTTTGTCATCTCGGGCAGGAGACCAATCTGCGAAGCCGCCCAAGGTGGCGCTGCGGGATAGATCAGAAAGATCACGGCACCGAGCATCGAGCAGCCGACGATTGTCAGCAACGCGCGATAGTAGAGTGCGCGATTTTCGAGCCAGATCAAGAACAACAGCGTGGGCGGCACAATAAAGTGCGCGCGATTGAGGAGGCCTAGAACCTGGTCGTACCACACGACTTGACCGGTCCAGAGCAGGTCTTGCAAGACGATCGTGAGATTGTTCCCAAAGAAGATGATCTCGTCGAACTTGAGGTGTGGCATGTAGTACGGCTCGGGGTTGAGTATGTGCGCCACGCCGCGCAGTTCCTCGTAGATAAAGATGCCGATGATCAGAGGCAGAAAGTCGCGAACGTAGCCCTTGCCGACGCCAAGCACGAGCGCCGGAACGAGCAGGATCACGAAGTAGCGATCGGGCGAGAGATAGATGCCCTTGATCAGGATCATTCCACCGAGTCCGACGAGGTAGCCGACGATCAACAGCGCAATCCGGTTGCGGGTCCAGAGCTGTGGCCCAGCGGGCAGCAGCGGCGCGGCGTGGATAGCACCACTGGCGTTCGGGGAATCAGTTGGCACCATCAGTTCGTTCTCCTATGCAGGATACTTTCCTTGTCTGGAAAGTGGGGCATTCGTGCCGATTCCACCAACGAAACGTCCACCGATGACTCCACTGCCCTCGCCCGCCGATCAACTCCAGGCACTCCGTACCGCGGTGGGTGTGGTCGAGCCCTCGCGTGGGTTCGTGCTGGTGGAGGGAGCAGACGCCGAGAAGTTTCTGCAAAACCTGCTCTCGCAGGAGCTGCGTGGAATGGCCGTTGGTGAGGCCCGCCAGGCGCTGTTTCTGACGCCCAAGGCGCGCGTCATTGCCGACCCGCGCGTCACCCTGCTCGCCGAAGGGCGCTTTCTGCTCGAGCTCGATCCGGTTGGCGTTGACGCGCTCGTGCGTGGACTGACGCGCTACCGCATGGGCGCCAAGGTTGCGATTGACGCGACCACCGACTGGAGCCTCGTGTCGTTGATCGGACCAGAGGCCGAGGGCGTCGCAACAGATGGCGTGCGGATCGTCGGCCTGCTGGGTGAGCTCCCCCGCGTCGATGTGCTGGTGCCGGCCGATCAGCGTGAGGCGCTTGTCGCAGCCGCGATCGCGGCGGGAGCAACGCCGGTCGAGCCAGCCGCGATCGAGGCACTGCGCATCGAGACTGGCGCTGTTCGGCTTGGCCACGACGTCGACGAGCGCTGGATGCCGGCGGAGGTCGGCCTCGTCGAGACGACGGTGTCGTTTGAGAAGGGCTGCTTCATCGGCCAAGAACCAGTCACCCGCCTGCACCGCCGCGGCCACGCCAATCGTGGCCCACGCCGGCTGTCGCTCAACGCAGCCGCCGAGCTAGGCACGACGCTCGAGCTCGACGGTAAGGACGTCGGCGTGATTACCTCCGTCGCCGCTGCCCCTTGGTTTACAGAACCGCGTGCAATCGGCATCGTACGCATCGACGTGCCAGATGGCTCGGTGCTTACAGCCGGACCGATCACCGCGACCGTCTTGGCGTAGGGCACGGCGCGAAGCTCGGGTCGACGCGCGTGACAGGGAGGACATGACAACCGCGCGGATGTCATGTCCTCCCCCTCTCGTTCTCTATGCGCCCGGGACGATTCGAACGTCCGACTTCTGCCTCCGCAAGGCAGCGCTCTATCCCCTGAGCTACGGGCGCGCAGCGAGTGCGCAGAATACCGGACTTCCGGTCGTCGGCGCGCCCATCAGTATGGACGGACGGCGCCAGCGTAGGCGCTCATCAGTGGCGAGATCTTGACGACGTCCCCTGTTTGGGGTGCGTGAATCATTTGACCACCGCCGATGTACATGCCCATGTGGTGCAGATCCGAGTGGAAGAAGACGAGATCGCCAGGTAGCAATTGGTCGGCCGGAACACGAACACCCTCGTTCCACTGAGACCCCGTGAAGTGGCTGAGACCAACGCCAACTTGCGCGTAGGCATACGACGTTAGGCCCGAGCAATCGAAGCCTCCTGGCGCACCACCACCCCAGACGTACGGCGTGCCGAGGTACTGCATCGCCACGGCAACTGCCTGTGCACCAATCGAACCGTCAGTCGGCGGCAGCTCGATCGGAGCGCTGAACTCGGCGCTCCCTGCCACGGAGCCGCCAATCTCAAAGTCCTGATTGCCGGCAGCATTCGTTGCCTCCTGCTGTGCTGCGAGCGCTGCCATCGCGGCCTGGCGGAGTTGCTCCTGTCGCGCGGCTTCCTCTTGAATCAGCGCGGCAATCTCATCTTCGAGGCCGGCAACGAGCGATTTTGATTGTGCGATACCAGCATTGATTGCCTGCTTCTCCTGCGCGCGCTGCTGTTTGAGCGTGGCCGCGCGATCCTCTGCAACTTCGAGGGCTTGGCGTTGTCGTTTGAGGGTGCGCTTATCCTTCTGGAGCCCATCAATCAGGCCTGCCGCCTGGTTTTGCGAACGGTCGAAAAGTTCTGACACGGCAAGAATCTCCGACAGCGATTGCTGTCCGAGGAGGGAGGCGATGAGGTCGGGCTCACCGACACGATAGGACTGCTGTAGCTTCGAGCTGAGTTCGGTCTGCGAGACCTTCAGGTTCGATTCGGTGACTGCGATCTGCTTCTTATTGAAGGCAATATCGGCATCGACCTGTTTGAGTTCCACGACGGCTTTGTTGTAGCGCTCGATCGCAGGCTCGAGTTGCGCCCCGAGCTCTGCCAACTGAGCACGGGCGGCCTCGGCTTGGGCACGTTTGCTCGAGACATCGCTCTTCGGCGCAGCCGAAACGGGCAGGGCGGCGACAAGCGCAACGCCAACGGCGGCGATCACAAAGATCAAACGGAAAGCAGTTGTGGAGTGATGGAGAGGCAAGCGGAGTCTTCGGATTCGCACCGTGTCAAGGCATTCCTGCACCGAGATGCAATCAATCAGCGAACGAGACACTAATCGCAACAAATGGCGTTGGTTTTAAGTTCCAGCTACCGTACCATCGGTTTTTCCAAAAACCCATTGCGGTTAGGCAACAGCAACGTGCCGATTGCGACGGATCGGCTCGCCGGTTGCGCATCGCACTAGAAGGCGGCACTATCACCCCATGGACGTCGTCTGGTGGGTCATCGCCGTGTTGGCGATCTTTGGGATCGTGCTCTATTCGGTTGGGCAGGTGCTGCTGCGCGGCCCAGCCACCTCTGGCGTACCTAAGTCGGGCAGCACGTTGATGCTTGTCGGCGGGACGATGGTCGTGACGACAATCATCCTTGCGATCGCACACGTCGCACTCGGCCTGTTCTGACCCGCGCGCAGGAGACGCGGGCGCTGGTATCGTGCTGCGCAGAGGCGAGATAGCTCAGTTGGTAGAGCACGCGACTGAAAATCGCGGTGTCCCCGGTTCGAGCCCGGGTCTCGCCACTCTCGCTACCCCGCCGCCTATTTCGCGGTGATACGCACGGGGAAGCTCTTGAAGCCATTCGTGAAGTTCGAATAGAGGCGCCGCTCTTGGCCTGTCTGCTCGATCGACTTGAGGCGCGGGAAGAACTGCTCGTAAAGCACCTTAATCTCCAGGCGTGCGAGGTGCGTGCCGATGCAGTAGTGCGGACCGCCGCGGCCGAAGGCGAGGTGCTCGTCCTTCTTGCGGGAGAAGTCGAGCGTGTGTGGGTTGTCGAAGACCTCGGCGTCGCGGTTGGCGGGGGCGAACCAGACGACGACGCGTTCGCCCTGCTTGATCTCGACGCCGCGGATCTCGGTGTCCTCCGTCGCCGTGCGGCGGAAATGCCAGACGGGTGAGGCGATGCGCACGAGCTCGTCGACAGCCTGGTCCGTGACGCCGCCGGGCTGCGAGAACTCGCTCATCGCGCGGTCGTCGTTGAGCAGCGCGAGCAGGCCGAGTGCCATCGACTGGCGTGTGGTCTCGTTGCCCGCGACGACGAAGAGGGCGAAGTTGTTGTCGAGGTCGCGATCGTCAAGCGGGCAGCCCTTGACCTCCATGTTGGCGAGGATCGAAAGCACATCGTCTTTCGGCGCGCCCCGACGTGCGTGGATCGTCTCGCGCCCCATTGCACACAACTCAGCCGCTGCCTCACTGCCAAAGGGGAGGTACTTGAAGGCCTCGGCCTCGGGCGAGCCGGCGACGTGGATCGCGATCTCGGGGTCGGAGTCGATAATCATTCGATCGCCGAGTTCGATCAGGCGGTCGAATTGCTCGGGTGGCAGGCCGAGGATCGTGCCGAGCACGCGGATCGGAATCAGCGCGGCGATGTCGTGGACAAAGCAGATGTCCTGCTTCTCGAAGGCCTCATCGAGGACCTCGTCAACGATCACGCGGAGCTGGTCTTCGTACCGGCCGATCGACTTCGGAGTGAAGTCGCGCGCGAACGGCTTGCGCCACTCGTTGTGCAGCGGCGCGTCGGTCTCCATAAAGTTGCGGCGCGCTTCGAGCACGTCGGGCTCGACATGGCCGATGCGTGCAGACCCGCCGGCCTCGGAGGAGAACGTCTTAGCGCGCTTGAGCACATCGAGGACATCGTCGTATTTCGTCACGCACCAGAACCCGTCGTCCTCATCGGGGTGCCGATAGACGGGCGCCTCGCGCTGCATCCATTCGAAGATCTCCCACGGCTCACGATCCACGAACAGGCCGTGGTCGAGCAGGTTGAACTGAGGAATTTCCGTCGCTGCCATGGGGGGAGACCTCCGAAGGGTTGGCGCTAGCCTAGCGGATTGGATCCAGAATCCAATCCCCGCCATGCGTGGGTACCGGTCCGACGATATTCGGGTTGCTCTGTGAAAACCCCTGGGAGTAGACCCAACCAGAGGTTCAGGTACCGTTCCCGCATGGCAGTTGCAGCGTCCACCAACCTGTCCGACATCAACCTGACGGATCTCGAGACCTTCGTCGAGCGCACGCCGCACGACTGGTTCAAACGCCTGCGCGACGATGCGCCCTGCTACTGGCAAGAAGAGGCGAATGGTCGCGGCTTCTGGTCGATCACCCGCTACGACGACATCCTCGCGCTGCAAAAGCAGCCGCTGCTGTTCTCGGCCGGCGTCGGCGGCACCAGCCTCGACGATCTGACGCCCGAGCAGGTCGAGTCGCGCATGTCGCTGCTCGACATGGACCCGCCGCGCCACTCGCGCCTGCGCGCGCTCGTCAACCGTGGCTTCACGCCCAAGGCCGTCAAGGTCTACGAGGATCGCATCCGCACCCTGATCCGCGAGATCCTGGTCAAGACGATGCCGCTCGGCGAGTTCGATTTTGTCGAGCACATCTCGGTCGAACTGCCCATGCAGATTTTGTCCGACATCATGGGCTCGCCCCTCGAAGATCGCCACACGCTCGTCTCGCTCGGCGACCGCCTACTAGGCAATACCGAGCCGGACTTCGTCGGCGACCTCGTCAAGGACCAGACCGACCTCTCGCAATACGCGCACCTGCCCTTCTCGAGCCCCGCTGCGCTGGAGATGTTTGATTACGCGCTCGGTCTGGCCGACCTCAAGCGCAACAACCCGGGCGAGGACGTCGTCACGATCCTGATCAACTCCGAGCTCGATGGCGACACCCTCTCCGACCACGAGTTCAAGCTCTTCTTCTTGCTGCTCATCACGGCCGGCAACGAGACGACGCGCCACTCGATGTCGCACGGCATTGCTGCGCTCCTTCAGAACCGCGACGAGATTGCGCGGCTCTGCGCCGATCCGACGCTCGCCGGCTCGGCCGCCGAAGAGATCATCCGCTACGCCACCTCCGTCCACCACTTCCGCCGTACGGCGACCGAGGATGTCGAGTTGCACGGCCAGCAGATCAAGGCGGGCGACAAGGTCGTCTTGTGGTTTACCTCTGCCAATCGCGACGAGCGCATGTTCCCCGACCCGAACCGCTTCGACATCACCCGGACGCCCAACAAGCACATGGCCTTCGGTCTCGGCGGTCCGCACTACTGCCTCGGATCGCACCTCGCGCGCCTCGAAATCAAAGTCTGGCTGGAGGAGCTCGTGCCCTACCTGCCCGACCTCTACCTCAACGGCCCAGTCGACCGCATGCGCTCCAATTTCTTCAATGGCATCAAGCGCATCCCCGTTCGCTACGAGGAATCCGCTACCTAACGCCTGATCAACTTTGCTTTGGGGTCAGACCCCAAAGCAATGACATCGAGCAAAGTCAACAATGGCTGGTTGGGGTACGCTTGCGCTGCACCCCTTTGGAGGAGAGACGGATGCTGGCAGTACGGCTACACGAGGGCGATCAGGCCCTGCACTTCGACGAGATTGAGGTCCCCGTTGCCAAGAGCGACGACGAGGTCGTCATCAAGGTCTCGTCGTGTGGCGTCTGCTTCTCTGATATCCATGTGGCCAACGGCGAGTTTGGTGAAAAGCCACGCCCCATGACGCTCGGACACGAGGTCATCGGCTCGACCGAAGAGCACGGCAACGTCTTCGTCTACACGCCGTGGGGCTGCAGCAACTGTCGCTTCTGCGCGGCGGGCACCGAGATGATCTGCCCGGATAGTCACGAGGCCGGCCTGTTCGACCAAGGCGGGTATGCCGAGTACATGCTCGTGCCGCACCGCCGCTACATCTTTCCGCTCGGCGACCTCGACCCGATCGATTCTGCCCCGCTCGGCTGTGGTGGCCTGACGGCCTTCCGCGCCGTCCGTCATGCTCTACCGTTCCTCGGCAAAGGCAAGCGCGTGCTCGTCCTCGGCGCTGGTGGCCTGGGCCAGTACGCGGTGCAGTACCTCGCCCTGCTGAGTGACGCCGAAGTCCACGTCGGCGATCCCGACCCCGCAAAGTGCGCTACCGCCAAAGAGCTCGGCGCGACCGAGGCTGCGAACCCCGCCGATCTCGAGGGTCCATACGCGGCCGTGCTCGACTTCGTGGCGGCGCAGCAGTCGCTCGAAGACGGTGCCCGCCTGCTCGATCGCACGGGACTCCTAATCGCGATCGGCCTGCACGGTGGCCGCATTCCCTTCGGCTTCGGTGCCGTGCCAATGGAGTCGCGACTGATGACGAGCGTCTGGGGTTCCCTCGCCGACTTTGGCGATCTGATCGCACTCGCGCAGAAGGAGCCGATCCGTCACGTCGTCGAGCGCCTACCGCTCAGCCAAGCCCAAATCGCGCACGATCGTCTACGTGCCGGCGACGTTAAGGGCCGCTTCGTCCTCGTGCCGTGATGATCCGCCCTGCTCAGGCCTTTGGCGCCGATGCGAGCCTCGTTGAGGTTACGCCCGGCGTCTCGCTGAGCGTGACCGATCGTGGTGAGGGCCTTCCGCTCGTGCTGTTGCACGGTGTCTCGATGAGCGCCGCGTACTTCCACTCCATTATCGACCCCCTCGTCGAGGCGGGCTACCGCGTCGTGGCGCCGGATCTGCGTAGCCACGGCCGCTCACCTGCGGTCGAGGGTGGCCACACGATTGGGCACTACGCGGACGACATCAACGCGTTGCTTGACACGCTTGAGATCGACCGCTGCGTGCTGGTCGGCTGGTCGATGGGCAATCTTGTCGCGTGGGAACTGATGTACCGCCACGGCCGCCAACGCGTCGTCGCACACATCAATATCTCGCAGGGCCCAACCGACCTACAGACCGACGAGTTCCCGGACGCGCCGCTCTCCATCGAGGCCATCCATGGCTTTATTGCCGGCTGCCAGGCCGACTACCGCGGCTCGATGGAGCACTTTGCCCCCGTCATGTTTAAGGACGACCTGTCTGCTGAGGATCTCTCGTGGTGCGCTGACGAGTCGTGTCTGGTCGGCGCCAACGCCGGCTGCAACATCCTGCTCGATCAGACGCTCTACGACGCGCGCGAGGCGATCGCCTCGGGCACTGTTCCGACGTTGAGTATCTGGGGTCGGGACGAGGGGCTGATCCCACTGTCGATGGGCGACTGGTGTGTCGCCAACATTGCGGGTTCCACGCTGGTGATCTTCGAGGATGCGGGGCATTGCCCTCAGCTCGAGAGCCCTGCGCGGTGCGTCGAGACCATTGCCGCGTGGCTCGACGAGACCGTGAGTCGCTAGATGGGCATCACCGTCCTGCTCGGCATCATGTGCGCCTTGGCATGGGGCCTGCCGGAGGTGCAACTCACACGGGCCACTCGCAACATCGGCATCATGGCCACGATGATGGGGTCGATTGTGATCGGCCTTGTGATCACCTCACCGATTCTCTTGATGACCGACGGCTTGCCGGACATTACGGCGAAGGGCGCGCTCTTGATTGTGGGGATGGGCGTCTTGACGCTGTTTGGGTATCTGGTCGCCTTCAGTGCGTTTCAGACGGGCAAGTTGACGATTGTCGCGCCGACGATCGCCTGTGAGGGCGCGGTTGCGGCGGTCTTTGCAATCCTGCTTGGCGAGTCGATCGACACGCGGGTGTTGCTGATCTTGCCGTTCGCAGTTGTTGGCGTGGTGCTGGCAGCGATGGGTACGAGTGCGCAGGGCGAGTCGAGCGGCGCCGCGCGCGCTGCCGTTGCCGCTTTGATTTGGGGCGGAGTTCTGACGATGGCGGCTCCTGTCGCCGATGAGGTGGGTGTCATCTGGGGCTTTGTCTTGGTGCGTCTCGTCACGCTGGTTTTTGCGGTGGCGATCTGCCTAAAGCTGGGTGTCGTCGGCAGGGCGCGCCTTGATTGGAAGAACGTGGCGGTGTGGGGTATCGGTGATTCGGTCGCCTCGCTCTTGTTTGTGGCTGCCGCCGATCGCGGTCCAGTCGCTGTTGCTGGCGTGCTCGCCGCCCAGTTTGCAACCGTTGGCGTGATCGTCGGCATGGTCTTCATGAAGGAGCGTCTGCGCCCCCGCCAGTGGGTCGGCATCGTCACAGTTATCGTCGCGATCTCGGCAATCGCGGCCACCGGCGCCGGCTAGCGACATTTTGGGCCCGGGCCCAGAATGTCGCCTCACAACGATCAGCAGCAGTCGCAGCCCATGCCATGCCAATCGCGCATGTGGTTGCGCACGCGATCGGGGATCACCTCGGCCGGGTAGTACTTCTTATAGAAGTCGAGGTCGAGGTGCTGTGCCTGGTACCAGACGGTCATCAGCATCGGATCGAGTGTGGCCGGGAAACGGCCGTACGTGTTCCAGATGTAGTTGCACATCGTCTTGGTCGCGGCGATCGCCTCGTCCGACGGGTGTGGCATCTGCTCGATGGCCTGACGGTTCGTCCACGGGATGGCGCGCGTCTTATCGGTGAAGATGCCCGTCTTGCCCCAACGAATATCGACAACGCTGTCAACAGCCTTGTCCATGTTCTTCTGGAACGGCGGCATCGCGGCCTCGAAGACTCCCTTGAGGCCAACCGGCACGGACTCGCCTCCGCCAAGTGGAGCATCGTCGGGGATCTTGAGCATCTCAAAGCCCAGCGAGCCGCACGGCCCCTTGCCACCAATCTCGTGCCAGTACTGCTCGCCACCCATCGTGACGCGACCCTTGCCACCGTTGAAGGGGTGGCCGCCGAGGCCCATCGCCTGCGTGGCGTGCATCAGATTACCGACCATCAGACCCTGCTCGACGCCATTGGCGTCGACCATCTGCCAACGCTCGAACTCCCAGAAGTCCACGGCATGCGCGGGATCGAGGAGACCCGACTTGACGTACTCGCGCAGCGGATCGCCACCGAGATGCGGATCGACGAGGTAGTAGCCGTGAGGCCGATCGAAGTAGAGCAACATCGCGGAGATGCACTGACGTGTGATGTCTGTGATCGGCATAAACATCGACGTGCCCTGCGCGTTCGGGATGCGATGGTTAAAGGCGAACAGGTTCGGACGATCGCGTGGGACAAGGAGGCGCTTGTCGGCCAGCTTGACGGCCTGCCGATACAACTCATTCGGCGCATTCTCATCGGCGAGCTGGTTGTGCTTCGTCGGGCGCACGTCGCGCTGCGGTAGCGCGAAGACGCCATCGTCGTTGGTCCAGAACAACTCGACGTTGTGATTCGCAAGCGGCGAGGGATAGGTGCGGCCCGTGAACGAGCCGATCTTGTCGCCACTCGTCGAATCGCCGTCGTCGTCGAGGAACGGCCACTCCTCGGTTGCAAGACCCGAGATGCCCGTCGCAGCGGCGACGAGGATCGCCTCCTCCTCGAACGCGAGCGGCACCGGCTCTTTGTCGGACTTGAAGCCCAGCGGCCCGGTCAGCTCGGCGCCGAGCGCAAAGCGACGGGAGCGGCGCGTAAAGATCGACTCGAGCACCGGAAACGCACGTGCCTGAGCGAGCGCACCAGGGTGCACGGTCGGCCGCGGAACCAACTTACGCCGGCGCTCAGGCGTGACCTTCGCCGACTTGAACTTCGGCGTGGCGTTGCCTGCAGCCTTGACGCGTGGCTTAGCAACTGCCGGCTTCGCCTTCGGTGCGGCTTTCAGTACAGCCTTAGGTGCAACTTTCGGTGCGGCTTTCGCTACACGCTTCTTCGGCTTCTCAATGGCGGCCATGTTGGCTCCTAGTCAGACGATCTTGAGGTAGCGGTCGTAATCCCACTGGGTGACGGTCGTGATGAATGCGTTCCACTCGGCCATCGAGATCACGGAGAGATCGTTGACCGCATCGCTGCCGAGGATCTCGGTGATGACGGTGTCGGCCTCCAGCGCCTTGACCGAATCGACCAGCGTGGTGGGCAACGGCACACCGGTCTCGTAGAGGTTGCCGGTCATGTACTCGCCCGGGTCGGACTTGTTCTCGATACCCGCGCAGACGGCGGCGAGCATGCCGGCGATCGCCCAGTACGGGTTGGCGTCGGAGGCGCCAGTGCGCAGCTCGACGCGGGTCGCCGATGGCGATTCGATCAGCGACCGAATCGCACACGTGCGATTGTCTCGACCCCACGTCGCCGTGGTCGGGGCGAAGCTGCCAGCCTCGAAGCGCTTGTACGAGTTGACCGTTGGCGCTCCGGGCAGGGTGATACCGGCGAGGTGATCCATCATTCCACCTATCGCCCAACGCGCCGTTTCGGACTCAGAGCCATCGACGGGAGCGAAGACGGGTTTGCCGTCCTTCCAGAGCGAGACGTGTAGATGCATCGAGCAGCCCGACACGAGGTTGAACGGCTTCGCCATGAAGGTCGCAACCATGCCGTTACGCCGCGCAACCTCGCGAATGCCGTATTTCATGCGGAAGGCCTGGTCGGCAGCCCAGATCGGATTGCCATGGTTGAGGTTGACCTCGCACTGGGCAGGCCCGTACTCGATGTTCGAGCCTTCGATCTCGACGAAGCCGTTGAGGCCTCCAAGCAGTTCGCTGAAGGTGGGCTCGAGTTCGTTGGCCTTGGCGAGCGAGTAGCACTGGATGCCGTCGGTCTGCGACACGGCGGCATCGTCGACGAGGTAGAACTCGATTTCCGCTCCGATCGACGCGGTGTAGCCGAGTCCAGCGAGGCGGTCGACGACGCGGCTCAAGACGTTGCGGGGCGCGGTCCGAATGAGGTCTCCGTCGTGGTCTTTGAGTTCGCCGGTGACGAAGGCGACGCCGTCGCGCCAGGGCAGGCGGCGTGCGGTGGTGAGGTCGGGAATCAGAAAGAAGTCGGGGTAGCCGGTATCCCAGCCGCTGAGCTTGCAGCCGGCGAGAACATCGCCTGTGTAGTCCCACGTCAGTGAGGCGTCGGCGAAGGCGATACCTTTCTCGAGTCGACCCAAGAAGACGTCGGCAGGGATGCGCTTGCCGCGCGGATAGCCTTGGTGGTCGGCCCAGGCCATCTCGACCTCGACGATCTCACCGTTTTCGATTGCCTTTAGAAGATCAAAATCACCTGCGCCCATCGGTCGGGCCTCCTCTCGTTGAGCCTTGTCCCGAGGGACGGACAGCGGTCACCAGAATAGCCATCTTTAGTCGTTGATGACCCGTACCGGCATCGTTTTGAGCCCATTCGCAAAATTTGTGCGCAGGCGTGTGGCCGGGCCAGCCGATTCGAGACGCAGCCCGCGATCGAGCACGGTCGTAAAGAGCGTCTCGATTTGCATGCGTGCCATGAACGCGCCGAGGCAGTAGTGAGGGCCACCACCACCAAAGACAACCTGCGCGGACGAGTCGCGTGTGATGTCGAAGCGCTCGGGCTCGTCGAAGACCTCTTCATCGAAGTTGGCGCTCGTGTAGTACATGACGACCTTGTCGCCCTTCTTGATCTGCGCCCCACGCATCTCGACGTCTTCCATCGCGGTGCGGCGGAAGCAGTAGATCGGTGTTGCCCAGCGCAGGATCTCCTCAACCGCGCCCTTCATCAGTGAGCGGTCGCGATTGAGCAGGTCGAGTTGGTCGGGGTTGTCGATGAAGGCCTGCATGCCGCTGGCGAGCGAGTTACGTGTCGTCTCGTTGCCCGCAAAGACGAGCAGTTGGCAGAAGTTGACGAGCTCCGAGTCGGTGAGGCGGTCGCCTTCCCACTCGGCCTGCACGAGCCGCGTGATCAGATCGTCCTTGGGCTCGACCCGACGCGCCTCGCAGAGATCGCGTGCGTAATCGAACAGGTCGAGCGCGGCTGGGCTGCGGAATGGCAGGTGGTGTGGCTCAAAGCCGCGGGCCCGGGCGCGTTCGTACGCCTCGGGCGGTGGTGCGAGGTCGGGGTCGTCGATTGCGACGAGTTGGTTTGCGAGCTTCGCGAGGTAGTTGGCGTCGGCGTCCGGCGCACCAAAGACTTTGACGAAGACGCGGATCGGCATCATCTCGCAGACCTCTTTGACCCAGTCGAACTCACCCTTGGCGAGGCACACATCCAGCAGGCTGTCGGCAACGGGTTGGGCGTAGGCCCGATAGGCCTCAACCGTCTTGGGGGTGAAGAGCGGGCTGACGATGCGCCGAAGCCGCGTGTGCTCTGGCGGGTCCGTCTCGATCATCGAGCGGCGAATCTCCATCGATTCAGCATCGATCTCTTCGTAGTAGATAAAGCGCTCGGCAGAGGAGAAGCGCGTGGCGTCTTTCGAGATTGCGACGACATCGGCGTGCTTGGTGATCGCCCAGAAGCCGGGGTCGGGCGCGGTCTCGGGGTGCCAGTGCACCGGGTCGTGTTCGCGCAAAACGCGGAACGACTCGTACGGCACACCCTGCTCGTAGACCTCAACACTCTTGATGTCGATTGCCGAGAGATCCAGAATTTCCTGCATACGTTTCCACTTCCTCTGAGAAAAACTCTACCGATTCGACATAACCCGCGTAAAAACTCGCAAAAATCGCGGACTTTCTCGCTTATGTAACGGAATTGACGCCATGAGCAGGGTTGCATTACCGGATCCCGAACCGGTACGCTAGAGCACGTCCTGCAGTCGGATTATCCGGCCGAGGAGGGGACAAAGAGAAGGAGATAGGAACGTGGCTATGGACTCTGGGGGTACTCCCCCCGCTGCCGACATCGTTAACCCGATGACCGGCCAGCACCAATTGGCGAAGGGTGCTCTGAATACGCGGCAGGTTCTGTTCTGCTGCGTGACGGGCGCTGCACCGATCTCAGCAATGCTCTTCAATGGCCCCGTTGGCATTTTGGGCGCCGGCTGGGCTGTGCCAGCTGCATTCATCATCGCGACGATCGTGTTGACGATCTTCTCGGTCGGCTACATCGAGATGGCCCGCAACGTCAGCTCGGCGGGTGGCTTCTATTCGTTCGTCTCGCACGGCCTCGGCAACGTGGCCGGTATGGGAACAGCCATCCTGATGACATTCTGCTACCTCGTCTTCTCGGCTGCGGTGGTGGGCGTGACGTCCTACTTCGGCGTCGCGAACTTCATGGAGTGGTTCGGATGGGACATTCCCGTCTGGATCTTCTTGTTCGGCACAATCATTGCGATGGTGCTGTTTAACTTCTTCCACATTGAGGTGACAGCGCGCATCCTTGGTGTCGCCTTGGTGGCGGAGCTCGTTGTCCTACTTGTGTTCTCGTTCGCCGTTCTGTTCAAGGGTGGCGGTCCTGACGGCCTCGTGTTTGAGTCGCTCAATCCGCTCGCGGTGTTTGACGGTGATAACAACATGGCGGTTGCGGCAGGCGCCACGGGCATTGCCCTGTTCGCCGCATTCTGGTCGTGGGTCGGTTTCGAGATGGCCCCGAACTACGCAGAGGAGGCCAAGGAGCCCAAGAAGGTCATGGCTCCCGCCATGTACGTGTCCGTGATCGGCCTCGGCATCCTCTACGTCTTCGTGATGTGGATGTTCGTCGCTGCCTCCGGCAAGGCCGGTGCGGCGGAGCTCGTCAACCAGCAGTACGCCGGCGAGATTGGCTCGATCTTCTACCCGATGTCCGATCAGTTTGCTGGCTCGTGGCTGACGCTCGGCTTCGAGATCTTCATCCTGACCGGCTCGTTCGCCTGCCAGTTGGCGTTCTTCAACACTGGCTGCCGGTACCTGTTCTCGATGGGTCGTGAGGGCGTGCTTCCGAGCATCCTCGGCCGGACCCATGCCAAGTACAAGTCTCCGCACATCGCGGGCCTCGTCGCTGGCGCCTTCGTGTTCCTCTGGGTCGGTGCGTTCTTCCTGTACGACTCGACGTATCTCGGTGCGCTCCTCAAGCTCGGCACTTGGAGTCCGCTGCTCGGCGTCGCCGGCATCCTCGCCATCCAGGCGCTGGTGTCTCTCGCGATCATCGTGTACTTCGCGAAGCAGAAGAAGATGCACTGGTTTAAGACGGGCCTCGCGCCAGTCGTCGCGATTATTACGCAGCTCTACGCCGTGAAACTGCTGTTCGATTTCCGCGGTGACCTGTCGGGGGCGGCCGGAGTGCCGTTCATCCAGTACCTCTGGTTGTGGCCAATCGTGATCTTCGCCGTCGGTGTGATTATCGCACTGGTGCTGCGTTCGACGAACCCGCAGAAGTACGCGGGCATCGGGCGCTACCTGCACGAGGACACGCCCGCCTCGTAACGGACTGCATGCGGCCCCCGTTCGGTCCGGCTCAGCCGGTGCCGAACGGGGGCCTTCTGCGTTTAGGCTTCCCCGATGGCAACTCCTACTGAAGATCTCAGCCGCGTCGACCTGATCACGCCCGAGCTCTGGGAGGATCATGTCCCCCACGAGGAGTTTGCTGCGTTGCGTGAGGCCGATCCGGTGCACTGGCATCCGGAGCCCGCCCCGAACCACGGCTTCTGGGCGATCACGAAGCATGAGGACGTGGTCGCTGTCTCGAAGAACACGCAACTGTTCTCGTCGGGCGAAGGCCTGACGATGCTGGAGGAGGTCGAGCCCGAGTCGCTCGAGAAGCGTCGTAGCCTGATCGACTCCGATGCGCCCTTGCACCAGCATCTGCGTCGCGTTGTCTCACCGCTCTTTACCCCCAAGGCAATCAACGCTCACGAGGCCTTTGCGCGCGCGACTGCCGCCCGGCTACTGGATACGGCAACTGCGGGGGGCGAGTTCGACTGGGTGCTCGATGTCGCGGAGCCTCTGCCGATCACCGTTTTGCTCAACATCCTTGGCGTCCCCGGTGAGGATGCCGACCGTCTGATCACCCTGTCGAATCAGATGATTGCGATCGACGATCCCGACTATGCGCCCGACTACGACAGCTTGCCGCCAGGTATCGATCCGAAGGATCTCCCGTTTGGCAGCCCGGCCTCGTACCACGTGTTCGAGTACGGCCGCAAGATTGGCGAGGAGCGTCGCGCCCACCCGACCGACGATCTCGTCTCGCGCCTGATCCACTCTGACGTCGATGGCGACCAGCTGACGCCGCTCGAGTACTGCAACATGTTTCAGATCCTGATCTTGGCCGGCAACGAGACGACGCGCACGACGCTGACCCACGGCATGAAGGCCTTTATCGATAACCCGGACCAGCTCGCGCTCCTCAAGGCTCAGCCAGCACTGATGAACAAGGCTGTCGAGGAGATCATCCGCTGGGCGACGCCGGTGTTGTACATGCGCCGCACGGCGATGGAAGACACGGAGCTACGCGGGCAGCAGATCAGCAGGGGCGACAAGGTTGTCATGTGGTACATGAGCGCGAACTACGACGAGGACGTCTTCGACGACCCGCACGCGTTTAACATCGCCCGCGACCCCAACCCGCACCTCGGCTTCGGCGGTGGTGGCCCGCACTTCTGCCTCGGCGCTTGGCTGGCACGCCTGCAGATCCGCGTCGTGCTCGAGGAGCTAATCGCACGCGACCT